>JALYWD010000529.1 GCA_030852885.1 Chloroflexota bacterium
CGCGCTCGGGGCAGTGATGCCGCAGCCGCCCGAAACCGCGCTGGCGAGTTTCCCGAAGCGGCTCGGGAACATGGCCGTGGGCGTGGTGACGGAAACCGGGCCGGAGGTGACGCGCTTCCGGGTGGGAGACCGCGTCTTCGGGCACCTCCCGATCCGGGAGACGCACACGGTTGATGAGACCGCCGTTGACCTGTTGCCGGAGGGCGTTTCCGCTGAGGCCGCGCTTTGCCTCGATCCGGTGGTGATGGCGCTGGCGATGCGCGATGGCGGGATCAAGCTGGGGGACCGGGTAGCGGTCTTCGGGCTGGGCGCCATTGGGCTCATTGCGGTGCAACTGGCGAAGCTGGCGGGCGCGGACTGGGTGGTGGCAGTTGATCCGCTGGCGAACCGGCGCGAGTTGGCGCTGACCATGGGCGCGGATGTGGTGCTCGATCCCACCATGGACAACGGCGATGTGGGACTGGCAATCCGGCGGCTGACGGGTGGAGAGCCAGAGACGACGCCCCGGGAGCAGACGCGCATTACGGGCGGGTACCTGGAGCGCCCGACCCAGACCGGCAACCTGGGTGTGGATGTGGCGGTGGAGACGTCGGGCAGCATCGCGGCGTTGCAGCAGGCGATCCGCAGCACGCGTTTTGGCGGCACGATTGTCATGGTCTCTTTCTATGGACGGGATGCGGCCGGGCTGTACCTGGGCGATGAGTTCCACATCAACCGGCTGAACCTGATCTCGGTGCGCGCGGAATCGCTGCCGGGCCGGGATGCGCCGGTGTGGGACCTGCAGCGGCTGGTGGACCTGGCGTTGCGCTGGCTGGCCGAGGGGCGGATCAGGACGGAGGGGATCATCACGCCGATTGTGCCGTTCGCTGACGCGGCAGAGGCGTACCGGGCGATTGATGAGCGGCCGGCGGAGTCGATCAAGCTGGGGATCCGGTTCGACTGAGACCGGAGAGAGCCTTGCATTACTGCCCCTCGTCCGGCGTGCGCTGGGCGAGGGGCATTTCGTTTGCGAGTGGGCGAACGTGATCCTTGACGCGAAAGGCCTTCTGCGCATCATATGAGGTCGCACGGTGAGAATGGGAGAGACTGAGCTGATGGAGCGCGGCATGGTCGAGGCTGGGCCGAGATCCTTCGGCCGCGGGCTCAGGATGACAGGGTAAGGTGGACGCCACGTCGAAAAGGTTGTCCTCTCGCGGCAAGGGTTTATGTACTCCGGCGGAACGCCTGGTTGTCTGGGCCCTTTGGGCGCATTGCGGCAGAGTCGCTCTGGCGCCCAGGGCACGCGCACTGGTACGTGGCGCGGGTACACACTACACTCGCGCGCTGATAGTTGCATATGCATGTTTATCCGGAGATCGACGCTGAACAGAGCACTCACGGGCCCGCCTGCAGATCCACCTGCCTCGCCCTGTGTGTGCACTACGGTGCGGCGGGCGGATCGCGCCCTGAACCGTATGTACGATGAGGCGCTGCAGCCGAGCGGGTTGCTGACGACGCAGTACGCGTTGCTCTCCACCCTGGCGCGGGCGGGTGAGCCGATGCTGCACAGCGCCCTGGCCGAGGCGCAAGTGATGTCCCCCGCCACGCTCTCCCGCAACCTCAAGCCATTGCAGCGGGACGGTCTGCTGCGGATTGCGCCTGGGGAAGATCGGCGCACGCGCTATGTCGAACTTACCAGCGCGGGGCATGAGGCCCTGGAGCGGGCGCGGCCACTCTGGCGCGCGGTGCAGGCCCAGGTGCGCGAGACGGCGGGGCCAGAACGCATCGAGGGGCTGTTGCGCGAACTCCAGGGCCTGGTTGTTGATCTACGGCGTCATGAAATGGAGTTGCCAGATGCGTCCTGATGCGCAGCGTGTTGTGATCACGGGCATGGGGCTGGTGACCCCGCTGGGCAGCCAGGTCGAGGTGGTCTGGCGGCGGCTGCAGGCGGGGTTCTCCGGGATTCGCCGGTTGCCTGACGACATCGTGTTCGATGTGCCCTCGAAGGTGGGCGGGGTGGTTCCGGACATCGCCGAGGATGGTGAAGCAGGCTTCGATCCCGAGCGGGCCGGCCCGGCCCGCGAGCGGCGCAAGATGGATCGCTTCATCCAGTTCGCGGTGGCCGCTGCCGATCAGGCACTGACGCAGGCGGCCTGGCGGCCCGAGACGGAGCGGGCGCGGCAACGCAGCGCGACCGTGATTGCCTCCGCGTTCGGGGGGTTGCCCGCCATCGTGGAGGCCGGGGCGATCACTGCGGCGGAAGGGGTGCGCCGTCTCTCGCCATTTACGGTGCCCTCCGCGCTGATCAATCTCGCGGCGGGCCAGGTGTCGCTGCGACACGGCTTGCAGGGTCCGATTGGTGCGCCAGCTACCGCCTGTGCCGCCAGCCTGCAGGCGATCGGGGATGCCGCCCGGCTGATTCGGGCGGGCGAGGCGGATATCGCGGTGGCGGGCGGCGCGGAGGCCAGCCTGACGCGGGTGGGGCTGGGCGCGTTTGCCGCCGCGCGGGCGCTTTCGACAGGCTTCAATGATGCGCCGGCTGCAGCGTCTCGCCCCTTTGACCGGGAGCGTGATGGCTTCGTGATGGGCGAAGGCGCGGGCATGGTGGTCCTGGAAGGGCTGGAGCACGCGCGGGCGCGGGGCGCGCGCATCCTGGCCGAGGTGCTGGGCTACGGTACGTCGGCCGATGCCTATCACGTGACGGCTGCCCCACCGGACGGCGCGGGCGCTGTGCGCAGTATGCGGCTGGCCCTGGCCCAGGCCGGGCTGGCGCCGGCGGAGATTGATTACCTCAACGCGCACGCCACCTCCACGCCGCTGGGTGATGCCAGCGAGTTGGCGGCCATTTGCGCGGTCTTCGGGGAGCGGGCTGGGCCGGCCATCTCGGCGACGAAGTCGGCCATCGGGCACCTGTGTGGAGCAGCGGGGGCGGTTGCCGCAGTCGTGACGGCGCTGGCGCTGCGGGACGGTGTCATCCCGCCCACCCTGAACCTGGAGCATCCCGACCCCATGACCGAGTTGGATCTGGTGGGTCCAGCCGCCAGACCGGCCAATTTGCAGCACGCGCTGGTCAACGGCTTCGGGTTTGGCGGCGTGAACGCCTCGGTGGTGCTGGCCCGTTGGCCCGAGGCCGCCTGAGGATTGGCTATCCATCTCACAGCAATCTGCCGGTAACGTTGCTTGAGTGATCATCTGGATCAGGGAAGAAGAGCGAAGGCAATCATGAGCAGGTTCAGCCGGAACGCGGATTTCAGCTACGCATGGGTGGTGGCGGCGGTCAGCTTCATCACGCTGCTGGCAGCGGCCGGGTTCCGCAGCACGCCTGGGGTGCTGTTCATTCCGCTCGAAAACGAGTTTGGCTGGAGCCGCGCCACCGTCGGGATTGCGGTTTCGGTAAACCTGCTCCTCTTCGGGTTCGTGGGGCCGTTCGCCGCCGCGCTCATGATTCGCTACGGGTTGCGCCAGGTGATCGCTGGCGCACTGCTGACCATCTCGGCCGGGGCGCTGCTCACCACCCAGATCCGTGAGCCGTGGCAACTGATCCTGCTCTGGGGTGTGGTGGTGGGCCTGGGGGCCGGCTGTATGGCTACCGTGCTGGCGGCCACAGTGGCCAACCGCTGGTTCGTGGCCCAGCGCAGCCTGGTGGTGGGCGTACTGACCGCCGCCGGCGCGACCGGGCAACTGGTCTTTCTGCCGCTGCTGGCCTGGCTGGCGACCAGTTTCGACTGGCGCTTCGTCTCCATCACGACAGCCATCGCGGCGTTGGCTGTGCTGCCACTCGTACTCATCTTCGTGCGGGACTGGCCCTCGGATGTGGGGCAGACGGCGTACGGCGCAACCAGGGATGATTCGCCCCCAGCACCGCCGAAGGGCAACCCCATCGCCAACGCCTTCGAGGGGCTGCAGTTTGCCGTGACGCAGCGCGATTTCTGGCTGCTGTCGATCCCGTTCCTGATCTGCGGCCTGAGCACGAACGGGCTGATTGGCACGCACCTCATCCCGGCGGGCGTGGATCACGGGATGACCGAGATGACGGCCGCCGGGCTGCTGGCCGTCGTCGGGATCTTCGACATCATCGGCACCACCTTTTCCGGCTGGCTGACCGACCGCTACGACAGCCGCAAGCTGCTTTTCGCCTACTACGGAATGCGCGGGCTCTCGCTGATGTTGCTGCCGCTGGCCTTCTCGGCGGGCAGCTTCAGCATGATCGCCTTCATCGTGTTTTACGGGCTGGACTGGGTGGCGACCGTGCCGCCGACGATTGCGCTGGCCACGAAGTCGTTTGGGCGGGAGCAGGGCCCGCTCATCTACGGCTGGGTCTTTGCCTCGCACCAGGTGGGTGCGGCGATCGCGGCGACTGGGGCGGGCGTGATCCGCACGATCACCGGGGACTATTTCCTGGCCTTTGTGTCGGCGGGTGCGCTCTGCCTTGTAGCCGCCGTGCTCTCGATGGGCATTGGCCGCACTGCCCCGAGTGCCGCGACGCCCCTGCTGCCAGAAGCGCCGCTGGTGCGGTAGAGAAAGGAACCCTCACCCCCCAGCCTCTCTCCCTGTGCGCAGGGCGAGGGGAGACGGTAGGCGCGGGCGAGGGCCGCGTCGGACTACGCCTTGGCCCATTCCCCCCGGATCAGTTCGACTGCGTCGCGGATCGCGACGTCGTAGGGGCCGTCGATGCGGCACTCGATGGCGAGGGGGCCGTCGTAGCCGATTTCCTTGAGGGCGCGGAAGCCGGGGCGGAAATCGAGGTGACCGCGGCCGGGTTGCAGGCGGTTGCTGTCGGCAACGTGGACGTAGACCAGGTGATCCGCGTTGGCGCGGATGGCGGCGGGGATATCGGCT
>JALYWD010000605.1 GCA_030852885.1 Chloroflexota bacterium
TGCCCTGGCCTACGCCAGGTTCTGGACGATCCCGCTCGGAGCCAGCGCCTTGCTCGCCGTGCCCGCGCTCGTCATTCCCCTGATTGCCCTGGTTCCCCTGGGCGTTGCCACCTTGATTGCCCTGACCACCTTGCTGCTCGGAGCTTTGCGGGTTGGCGTTCGCCTGGTTGTTCCCGCCCTGGTTGCCCTGGCCACCGTCACCCTGGCCTCCGTCGCCCTGGCCCTGGTTAGCCTGGTTGCCTTGATCCTGGTTGTTCTGGTTGTCGTTATTGCCCTGGCCGCCTTGCTGGCTGTTGTCGTTTCCGCCCTGGTTCCCCTGGGACGCATCGCTCTGGGGGTTCACGTCCTCCTGGTTGCCGCCACCCTGGTTGCCCGGGTTGTTGTTTCCGGGGTTGTTGTCGTTCTTCTTGTCGTTGTTCTTGTTGTTCTGGGCCGGAGGCAGGTAAAGGACAGATGGCGCCTGCGGGTCAGCCACGTCTGGCGCGGCGAGCGCAGGTCCAACCCCCGGGCCGAGCGCCAACAGGCTGGCCAACAGCACCGAACCAACAAATGTCAGAGTCTTTCCACAGCGTCGTACCACCGCCATCCGGACGATCCTCATTCACGATCTCATACATAAACAGTCCAGAAGCAGACTACGCCACGAACCTTACCTCACCTGGACATCACGCTACACTGAGCTTCGTTCACCACTGTGTATGCTTTCACTCATCTGAAATTCGCGTGAATTGGTCGATTCGCAGGAGGCTGCCGTGTATCGCGTCGTTTTTGCGCTGTTGCTCTGCGTCAGCTTCATGGGCGCACCCGCCCTTGCCCAGGAGGCAACCTTCGCGCCAGCGACGTCGGGATACGATCTGGCAGCCATGACCCTGACGCCATCGGAACTCGCATCCCTGGACCTGCCCGGCTTTGGTATGGCGAACCAGTCCTCGTTGCGCGATGCGGAAACCGACGCGCTGGTCCAGGCGGACGGCGACGCGCTCCAGGCCGCGAGCCGCCTGGCCGTGTATGAGGAGAACGGCTTCCGCGCCCGCTACGTGGGGAGCCTGCTGCGCCCGGTCGTCCCGCTTGAGCCGCTATCGTCTGGCCTCGTCGCGGCAGATATACGCATCAGCACATCGGTGACCGAGTTCACCAGCAGCGAAGGCGCCACGGCCACTTTCGCCTTCAACGAGGGCGAGATGGACGACAGGCCCGGCGAGGACGTTCCGGGCACCCGGGAGTTCGGGGATGAATCAGAACTGACGCGGTCCACCGGCACCGAGCCCACCACTGGCGAACCCTTGCAGCGGTTGGAGCTGGCGTTCCGGCTCGATTCCACCATTGCTGAGGTGAACATCGTCGATTACGAAAACGTCGAACCGGAGATCGAAACGGCCGAACGGCTCGGTGAGGCGCTCCTGGCCAAGATCGAACTCGGCCGCGCCAACGCCGATCCAGGTTTGAGCACGCGCGTGCTGCGGCTGTCTCCCATGGCGCCCTGGATCCAGGACGCCCGCCTGCGCGATTTCTACACCCGGCGCGATCGCGTTTCAGAGCCGACGTTCCCCCAGATCGTCGATGCCATCCGGGATGGGGTTCCCCTGAACGTGAATCCGTCTGCCCTCGATGAGGGTGTCGATCCGCCGCTTGCTGTCTATATGTACTGGAGCCCGGTCGGCGCAGGCGATCCGCTGGCGCTGCCACTCTACGTGGTCTGGATCAATCAATACGCCAGCCCTAACCAGGCCGCGGCGGCGGTGGCCGGACTCTCAACCGACCTCGGACCCGGCTACGTCGATGTCGTCGAGTCTCAGGCCGGGATGGTGATCGGCGACGAATCGCGCGCATTTACCTACCGGTACGAGGACGACACGACAGGAGCTGTCCAGGGACGTCTCGTCAGTTCGCGCCTGGGCGATATCGTGGTCCACCTGCAGGTGGATGGCCCGGAGGAGATCGCTGCTGACGGGGTGGATACCCTGGCGAGCGCCCAGCTTGCCTGCCTGGCGAACCAGGAGCCATGCGCGCCGATGCCGGCGCTCACAGCGCTCACGGCACTGGTCGCGCACTGAGCGGAGGCCAGCCGGGGATACGGAGCGGGATTGCGGCGTCGCCACGCCTGGCGTCACCGCCCCGCTGATCGGGCAGGTCATCAACAACCTGTCAGGGTTCAGGAGTCGCGAACACGCTGTCCTGCAGCACCGCCATCTCGCTGGCAGTCAGCCCCGGCACCGCGTCCGCCCAGGGCATCGTCAGCCCGCGCACCAGGCAGTAGCCCAACACCACCCAGGCTATGGCCAGGAGAGAGATCTGTGCCTGGCGCAGGTTGAGCTTGGTGGCGACACCACCGCAGAAGAGCACCACCGCCGTGAGCACGGTCAGGAAAATGTAGGCGCTTGCCTGGGCGCCGAACTCCTGGCCAGCAACAGCAATCTCGCCGGCGCGCGCATCAAACTCCGCGGCCGCCACCAGGGATGGCACCGTGTACTCTGGCATGCGGAAGGGATCAAGCGGGGCATCGGGATTCGTGAAGGGTTCTGTCGCCAACCAGGCCTCGAAGGCTGGTCGAAAGTGATCGACGAAGCGCGCCTCGTAGAACTCCGCGATGGTGCGCTCGTCGCGCAAGGAGGCTTCCAGCCAGGCCATGAAGAGTGCAATATCGACCTGCCGGTCCTGATAGCCGAGGACCATGGAACGGTCAGCCGCCTGCTGCAAGTCTTCGACGATGACGGCGCTCTCGGCCTTCAGGTAGCTCCATTGACCAGCCTGGTAGCCGGCCCAGGTCGCCAGTACGGAGGCCAGGCCGAGCAGGACGACGATCAGGATATCGGCACGGCGTTTCCAGCGCCGCAGCGACGCTGCTTGCTCCACATCCGAGACTACCAGCGTCGTTTCCCCATCACCCACGAACTCGCCGTCCTTTCCACAGACACTACCCGCCGCTCCAGCGACGGCCCAGCCCACTGGCGATGAACGCGCCGGCAATGAACACCGGCACGATGATGTAGGCCAGCCGAATGCCGACGGCGTCCGCCAGCGTGCCCAGGAGCAGCGGCGCGGCCAGGATGGCCGTGCCGGACGCGAACGAGAGGCGCGCTCCACCCTCGTTTGAAAGGCCCGGCGCCGCGCCCAGCGCGAGCGCCGCGGCCACCGGGAACAGGTTGGCCACGCCCAGGCCGGCCAGGAAGAGCCCCAGGATAGTCAGGGGCAGCAGCGGCGCGAGCCAGTACAGGAGAAACCCCACCCCCGAGATGCCGAGCGCGACGGGGAGCAGCCGCTCTGCCCCCAACCGCTGCGCCACCTGCCGCCCCACCAGGCGGCCAGCCACCATGCCCCACAGGAAGAGGCTGACCGTGGTGGCGGCGGTGCTGACATCCAGCCCGGCGGCGGTCAGGAAATCCGCACCCCAGAAGATGAGGCTGAACTCCACACCCACCGCCAGCACCACGGTGACCCAATAGGCCCAGTAGGCCGCCGGCAAACGCGCACCGCGCTGCCGGTGCGCCACCCGCGCTGGCGTGGGCGGCAGGGAGACCGCCCGGAAGCGGACAAACAGGGCCAGCGGCAGCAGCAGGATGAGCAGCCAGGGACCGCGCCAACCGGCGGGCGTGGCTTGCCCCAGCCCGATCAGCACACCCGCCGTGGCGCCGGTGGCGGCCGCCAGGATATTCGCCTCCACGATGGCCAGGGTGCGCCGCGCGCCATGCCGGTCGGCCAGCACCGCCGGGATGAGCACCAGCGCCAGGGAGCCTACCGTGCCCATCAGCAGCACGCTGCCGATGGTGAGCACGGGCTGCCGCGCCAGGGTCAGCGCCACCGCGCCAATGGCCAGCCCGGCCGCACCAGCCCAGAAGACCGCCTGCCGCCCCCAGGCGCGCACCAGCCGGTCGCCCACGATCCCGGCCAGGATCATGCCAATCGCCCAGGCGCTGAAGTGCAGGCTGGTCACCGTGTAGGAAAGGTGCAACTCCTGCCGCAGCGACGGCATGAGCGGCCCCAGCCCGCTCAGGAGGTAGTTGTAGACACCCAGCATGCCGTACATCAGCCAGGTCAGGGCGTCGCGGCGGAAGGGCAGGTTGTCCAGCGGGCCCGCGTGAAGCGGACCCGGCGCGGGTTCGCTCACCCCGGCGCGCCCGGCCAGCGGTAACGCACGTCTGGCTCGCCTTCTTCATTCCCCGAGCCGTCGCCACTCCACTCGGCCACGAAGCCGCGCTGCTCGTAGAAGCGCCGCGCGCGTTCATTACGCTGGAAGGCGTACAACCGCAGGCCGCCGGGATTGCGCGCCATGGCCAGGTCCAGCAGGGCGCGGCCCAGCCCGCGCCCTTGCTGCTCCGGCGCGATGTAGAGATGCTCCAGCCAACCCTCGTGCAGCGCGGCGAAGCCGGCCACCACCCCGGCCACCTCGGTCACCCACACCTCCTGCTGCGGCAGCATCACCTCAGCCACCCAGAACCGCGTTTCGGCGTCCGTGTGGACCTCCGGCAGGTAGGGCAGCCCATGTCGTCGGGAACGCAGGTGAATATCCGCAATGGCCGCCGCGTCCTCCGGGCGTGCCCGGCGCAGCGTGAATTCCTGCCCTTCGTTCATGCTCGCTACCCCGCCAGAGACCGGCGTGAAACGCTGCCGCGCAACGCCCCCAGGCCGGCAAAGAGCGCGGCCAGCAGCAATGAGACGGCCGCCGCGGCGATGGAGGCCACGCGCAGGCTCTGCGTGGCGGCATCGAGGACCGCCTCCAGCGCGGCCGCGCTGGCCTGGCTCCCGGACTGGCCAGCCGCCCACCCCTGGGCGAGCAGCAGCGCGGCGATGAGCAGCGTGGCGCCGATGGCCAACCCGAAGCTGAGTCGCATCAATGCGCGCAGGCGATCTCCCGCCAACCCGATGCCCAGGGCTGCGCCCAGCAGCGCCAGCACCGTGGAGATGATGAAGGCGCGGTCCAGGTCCAGCAGCGCGCGCCGCACGATATCCGCCGTGGCGGCGCCCAGCACCGGCACGCGCAGGTCTTCCGGCGCGATCTGCAAGTCAATGGGCAGGGTGTCGCTGACCGAGTCAATCTCAGCCTGCAACTCGCTGGCAAGCGGGGAGAGGTCCAGCACCACCGGCTGGCCCCACCCGGCGCCGATGCCAGCCGCCAGCATGGTGTAGAGCCCGGCATTCGCCTGGCGCCAGGTGGTGGCAAAGACCGGGCTGGACAGCACATCCAGGGCCGCGCTCCCCACGATCTCGCGCAGCAGCCGCGCCTGGACCGCCTGGGTCGCCGTGGATGCCTCCCCCAGCGTGGCGGTCACCACGCGGTCCGTGATCGCCTCTGCCAGCAGGTTCTGGATCTGCGCATCGCTGGCCACCGGAGCCACGGTCTGCACGTAGGCGTCCTGGTCCAGGAGGATAGTGCGCGCCCAGCCGGTCACCAGGGCCACCGGCGCGGCCAGGCAGCAGAGCACCAGGCAGAGGACGGAGAGCGCCCGCCGCCAGACGGGCATACTGCGCCGCGGCATCACGCGTGCTCCTGTGCAAGCGCCTCGCGGCCGGCGCTATTCCGCACCATCACGGCGGTCACCATGGCGCCGAGGATCAGGCCGATGCTGGCCAGGTACAGGAAGACCAGGAAGACCAGCAGGCTGCTGGCCGCGCCGTAGGCCGAGCCCGGATTGGCAAAGTGCAGGTACACCTGAAACCCCTTGACCAGAAGCAACCAGATCACGGTGGCCACCAGCCCGCCGGGAGCCGCTTCGGTGATGTGATAGCGGTCACTGCTGGTCATATAGAGGAACGT
>JALYWD010000616.1 GCA_030852885.1 Chloroflexota bacterium
CTGTCCGTCAGCATAGAGCGGGCACGCGCCGTCGACACCTATCAAAGGTCGTATTTTCAACGGTCGCCAGTTGGCGCCCACCTCATAGCCAGCGCTGGCAGGCGCCACGTCGTTGCCGGCTACCGCACCGCCAGCAGCACCCGGTTGTCCAGACGCTGCCAGATCACGCCCACCTCGCGAAAGCCCGCGTTGCGCAACGCGGCTTCATGCACATCGAAGATCGGGGCCGGGGTATCGCGGTCGAAGGCCGCGAAGCGGCGCGTGCGCTCTGTCAGCAGCGGAGCGGCGGAAGGCTCCTGGGCCAGCGCCGCCCACCACTCATCCCAGTCCTCGACGCCGCCGGTATCGAACGCCTCGGCGCGCTGCATCTCGGTCGTCGCCTCAGACAACAGGCGCAGCGTCTCCTGGTGCGGCGCAAAGGCGAGATTATCGCCGTTCATGAACACCCCGCCGTCCTCGCGCACCAGGGTACCGAGGGTGTTGTAGAGGCGCACCAGCGGCTCCACCTGCAGCCACTGCAGGGAGGTCGTGCTCAGCACCGCGTGGAAGTTGGTCTCGCCCAGCGCGTCCACCCAGCCTGGATCGGTGAGATCCGCCGTGACCCAGCGCAGGCGGCCATCGAAATCGCCCAGCGCACCTTCGCCCATGGCCAGCAGCACGGGATCGACATCCACGGCCACGGCGCGGGCGCGGGGGAAACGCTCCAGCAGCCGCTGGCTGATCGAGCCAGGGCCACAGGCCAGATCCAGGGCAACGAACTCCTCCGGGAGCAGCGCGCCCAGCACGTTGAGCATGGCCGTGAAGCGTTCTTCCCGGGCCGGCAGGTAGGCCGTCTGCTGCGTGTCGTAGCGGCGGAGCCAGCTCGGCCAATCAATATCCGTTGGTGCCGGTAGCGATTGCATGAAAACCTCGCAGCGTAAAGCGTGACGCACGTCCTGTTGCCGACGATAGACCGGCACACCCGGCCACGGCAACTGGCCGCATCTCTGGCAGAATGATGCAGCACGCCCCGCATGGAAAGGGAAACGGGTGTTGAAGCTGCACTGGCTCTTCCTGATCAACGTCGTCTTCGTCACACTGGCGGCGCTGCCACTGATTTTCGCCTATCCAGCCGTGTTCGGGTTTCTCGGCATTCCCTCGCTGGAGAACGGCTTCTTCGTGCAAGTGGCGGGCGCATGGCTGCTGATGGAGGGGTTCGCCAGCCTGCTGGTCTGGCAGCGGCCACTCGGCAACAACGACCTCGTCGTCAGCATCATCGGCATGAAGGTGGTCTTCATCCTGGTGGTGATCGCGGCCCTGCTGGGCGGCACGCTCCCGGCGCAGGCCTTCGCCATCGGCGCGCTTGTCGATGCCCTCTTCTGCATCGGGTTCATCGCGTTCCTGCGCAGTGACCACGTCCGGCCGTAGCCCGGTCATCACGCCGGTGGTCAACGCGGCCCCGAAGCCGTGCCACCGGTGAAGGGGCCGCTTGCGCCAGAGCGCCTGACACCGTGGATGGCCCGCATTGTGGCCATCATCGTTGGCGTGTTCCTCTTCTTCCTGCTGCCGCACGCCATGGACAGCACGCTCCGGGCGTTAGCCGCCTGGGATCTGGCCGTCCTCGTGCTGGTGGCGGAAGGCTGGGCCATCATTGTCTCCACGGACGCCGACGAAATGCGGCAGCGCGCCACCGCCGAGGACCCCGGCAAAGCCGCCATTCTCGCCATCTCCTTCGGCGCCAGCGCCATCAGCCTGGGCCTGGCCGTGCTCGTGATCGGGACCTCGAACCTGGTCGACCAGCACGAGTCCTGGCTGCGCACCTCGCTCGGCCTCGGCGCCATCCTCGGGGCCTGGCTGCTCCTGCACACGGCGTACACGCTGCACTACGCGCGCCTGTACTACGCAGCGGCTCCCTCGGAGGGCGGCATCAACTTCACTGAGCCGCCAGATGCCTTCGACTTCGCGTACTTTGCCTTTGGCATCGGCATGACCTTCCAGGTCGCGGAAATCTTCCCTACCAACCGGGCCATGCGTCGTGCCGTCCTGCGCCACGAGCTGATCTCGTTTGCGTATAACACGGCCATCCTCGCCCTCGTCGTCAACATCATCGCCGGCCAGGTGTAGCTGCGCCCCGCGTTGACACGACTCTCGCTGCTC
>JALYWD010000530.1 GCA_030852885.1 Chloroflexota bacterium
GCCCTACCGGTGGGCGAGAACCTGGTTGAGCACTCCGCCGTCTGGATCGGGCTCGATCTCACCCCGGAGGCCAGCGCCACCTCGCTCGATCAGCGCCACACCAACTGCTGCGTGCGCTACTCCTCCGAGCTGGAAGGGGCAGGTCGCAACGACATGATCATGATCTCCATGAACGTGGCCGGCCTGGGCGAAGAGGGCCTCAAGCACGGCCTGGTCAGCGTCTGCGCCTTCCAGACGTGGTCGCGCGGGCGGCTCACCGTCACCAGCACCGACCCACTGGTCGATCCCGACGTGGACCTGGCGATGCTCTCCGACGAGCGAGACCTGGTGCGCATGCGTGATGGCATGCGCCGCCTGCAGCGGATCATCGACCACCCCGCGATGCAGACCATCATCCAGGGCACCTACTCCTGGACCTCTGGCGCACCGCTCACTGCCGCCGCCACGGACGAGGAACTGGACGCCTGGATCCTCGCCAACTGCCAGGACTGCCAGCACCCGGTCGGCACCTGCCGCATGGGCGCGCCGGATGACCCGCGCTCGGTCGTGGATCCCGCCTGCCGCGTGCTCGGCGTGAAGAACCTGCGCGTCATCGACGGCTCGATCATGCCGGAGAACCCGCGCGCCAACACGCACCTCACCTGCGTCATGATCGGGGAGCTGATGGCGGACAGGCTGCGCACCAAAGGGGAGACGCCTGCGGCTTAGAGCGCCCGGCAATAGGGCGCGGGCCGGTGCTGACGAGATGATGGGCGTGCGGGCGAACACGGGTCCGGCGATCATGGAGTTGCTGACACTCCCGTGATCGTTGGAGGTTCCCGTGCCCGCCTTGCCAGTATCGCTTCTGGAGCCCTTGTGGGCACAGTTCAGCGCCTTGCTGCCCGAGCATCCCGAGGTCGACCCCACCCATCCGTTGGGGTGTCACCGCCGCCGCACCCCCGACCAGGTGGTCTTTGCGCACGTGCTGGCAGCGCTCGTCCACGGCTCGGGCTATGAGCGCATCGCCAGCCCGGGCTGCTCGGATCGCACGATTCGTCGCCGGGTGCAGGCGTGGGCTGAGGCGGGGCTCATGCCACAGCTGCACGCGCTGGTGCTGGCGCAATACGACCGGCTCATTGGCCTGGATCTGCGTCATGTCTGTGTCGATGGCTGCATCACCAAAGCGCCGGGCGGCGGAGACGTGGCGGGCCGTTCCCCGGTGGATCGCGGGAAACAGGGCCGCAAACGCTCGTTGCTGACCGATGCGGCCGGGATTCCCCTCCATCTGGTGGCGGCCGGAGCCAACCGACCGGACAGCACGCTGCTCCGCGAGACGCTCGGCGGACTGGGCAAGCTGGGACCGCTGCCGCCGGGGCTGCCGGTGCTGCTGGATCGGGGCTATCGCGGCGCGCCGGTGCAGGCCGTGCTGGCCGAGCGAGGCTGCGTCGGGGTGCTCCCCGCCATGGGGAGACCGGCAGCCGGAAGCGTCGGCGCACGTTGGGTCGTGGAACGCACCCACAGTTGGCTCAACGATTTTGGCCGGCTGCGCCGCTGCCCCGAACGGAGCGCGGCGGTCGTGGACTTCTACGTGTTCCTGGCCGCCAGCATCATCGTCATCCAGCAACTCCTGCGCGCCGCTGTGCAGTCCTTCCGCTGGTCTACCCGCTCGACCACGCGTCGGCTACGGTAAGCCTATTGCCGGTCGCTCTTATTCCCTTACTCCCTAAGCGCGTGAGCGCGTCTTCCCTCGAAGTGGCGTGGCCCGCTCCCCCACTCCTATACTCCGGGCTTCGCTCGTACCCCATCATTGCCTGCCCGCCAGTGTCCGAGACGAGCGAAGCACCAGCGCCGGAGATGGCCGTCCACACGTAGTCTTCGTGCTCAGCCTCCAGCGCGGGAGAGGTCCATGCTTCCGCCCCTGTCTTTCCCCCGCTTGTGGCGTTTCCGGGTCCGGCCCGTCCTGCTGATGGTTGCCGTCTGGGTCCTGCTGTGCGCGAGCCAGGTAGGCGCTGGCGCGCAGGCGATGCCAGATGCGCCAGCCTCCCTGCCGATACCCCCTCCCCCACCGGCCGCCGTGCCGCCGAGCTTCACCAGCGCTGAGACCGCGCGCGCACGTATTCACGTCGCGCCGGGGAGCGCGCAGGACGCCGACGCCTTCGCGCGGGACTGGGGTCTGCTGATCGATGACGGCATGGATCAGCTCGATGCCTTCCTGCCGCCCTTCCCTGACAAGATGGATATTTATGTCTATCCAGATGACGTCGCGTATGGCCAGGCCACGGCGAACGCGCGCTGGCCGGAGTTGGAGCCGGGTCCCGTGCTGGCCAACCCGGGGATTGGCGATCTGGCGGTCGATCTCGAAGCGTTCCAGCGCGCAACGCCGCTGGAGGCGGAGAACGCGCTCCGCCACGGCATGGCGCACGTTGCCATCCGGGAAGCCTCGCGCGGGCGGGCTCCGCGCGGCTTCGATGAGGGGCTTGCCGCGTATTTTGAACAGCCCGTGCCGGCCCAGATGGCGCGCCACGCGGCGCTGGTGCAGAACGCGCGCGCGAACGGTGATCTCCTGACGTGGTCCGATCTCAACCGGCCGCAGCCGCCTGAGGCAGAGTCCACCCAGATCATGGCCCATGCCTACGCCATGGTGGCCTACTTCATCGACCGCGACGGCGCGGGCAAGCTGGGCGAGTTCATTGGCGCACTCAGCAGCGAGCCGGACTGGCGCGCGGTGATGCGCGAGACCTACAACCGCGCCCCGGCGGAGCTGGAAGCGCAGTGGGTGGAGAACCTGCCCCGCTGGACGACCGGTGGCTGGCGCACCAACCTCCTGGCCGGGTTCGACCTGGAGCCCGCGCGCGATCTGATCGCCAAGGGGCACTACGCCTCGGCACGGCGCGAATTGGAGCAATCCTTGCGCCTCTTCACCGACCTCAATGGTGAGGAAGGCATTGCGCAGATCAATGACCTGATGGCGCAGACCGATATCGGCCTCCAGGCCGAGACGCTGATGGGCCAGACCCAGGCCTCACTGGAACTGCACGATTACGATCGGGCGCAGAACCTGCTCAACCAGGCGCAGAGCCAGTTCGAGCGGCTGGGCGGCGTGCAGGCGCCGGGTGAGACGATTGCGGTCTACGCCGGCCTGTCCCAGCAAGGCCTGCAGGCGGAGCAGGACCTGGCGCGGGCGCGGGCTCTCTCCCGGCGCTGGGCCGATTACCCCCTGGCCCGGCAGGCGGCGCTGAATGCCGGAACGGCGTACGCGGAGTTGGGTGACAGTGCCGGGTACGAAAGTTCGGCCACGGTGATGCGGGCGCTCGACGAGCGGCAGCTACGGCTGGTGCTGCTGGTGGGAGGGCTCACCCTCCTGTCCGTTGCCTGGCTGGGCCTCTGGCTCTGGTCGCGTGGCAAGCCGCAACTGGACTGGGGACCGTGATGCAATCGGCCCTGCCCCAGCCCGCCCGGCGCGTGGCCATCCCGGCCCTGCCAGACGCGCCTCCTGACCGACGCCACCTCTGGCGGACCTTCTGGCGGCCGTACTGGGCATGGTCGGACGCTCCCCCGCCGCAGATGGCCTCCGCCGATGCTCCTGTGCCGGAGCAGATCGGCCTGGCGGGACAAGCCGTGGTGGCGGGGATCGACCGTATCCGGCGCAACCTGTGGCTCAGTCACGCCGCGGCCTTCATCTGCCGGGGCGTCTGGCTCGGGCTGCTCGTAGCCTCCGTGCTGATGCTGATCGACCTGCTCGGCGGCCCCGTCTTCAACCCCTACCTGGCAGGCAGCATCGGTGTGCTGCTGGTGCTGGGCGGGGTGATCCTCGCCGCGCTGAGCAAGCCGGGCCGGCGGCGCACCGCCCAGATGCTGGACCGCTCCTTCCAGCTCCACGAGCGCCTCACGACCGCCCTCGATGACCTCGGGCTGGGCGTACCGGAGCCGGGCGGTCGCGCGCCGCTCGTCTACCTGCAGATGGCGGACGCGGCGAACGCGGTCGCCATGCTGCGCGCCGATCACCGCCTGCGCCCGGCTTTGCCGGTGCGGGAGTTGGCGCTGATTGTCATCTTCGCGTTGCTGCTGACCGTGCTGGCCTTTGCGCGCGGGCTCGGCGGCGGGCTGCCAGCCCTGGCCACGGCCCGCGTGCCGGTCTTCACTCCAGCTATCGAGCGCCCGGAGCCACCCCAGGCAACCGAGGCGGAGGTGGCTGCCGCCGCCGCGCCGCCCACCGTGCAGGAGGTGCTGGAGCGCCAGGACCGCTCAGCGCAGGCGCGGCATGACCTGCAGCAGCTTGCCTCGGCGCTCTCGGACCACGCGGCGACCAGCCAGGCCGCTGCCGACATTTCGGCGGGCGATTATGCCGCCGCCACTGAGCAACTACGCCAGGCTGCCCAGCAGACGGCGAACCTCTCCCCCGAGGCCAGGCAGGCCCTGGCGGACGACCTGGAGACTGCCTCCGAGAGCATGGACCCGGCCACGAACGGCTTGCAGGAGGCCACCCAGCACGCGGTGCAGGGCCTGGAGCAGGACCTGGCCTCCGCCAACGAGGGGATGCGTGGGCTGGCGGACGCCGTGGAGCGTGCCGGGCAGGATGTGGTCTCCCAGAGCGACCTGGCCTCGGAGATGCGCAGCGCGCGCCAGGCCCAACCCACGCGGAACGGCATCAGCCAGCCGGGCAACCGCAACCAGGCCAGCGGTGAGCAGGGCGACCCCTCCGCCAGCGGCGCGCAAGCGAGCGCCAGCAGCAGTGATCCTGGCGCCGGGGCTGACGCCAGCACGGGGAGCGAGGGCGGCAACGAAGGTGGCGCCCAGGAGCAGCAGGGCAGCGAGAGCGGCTCCCGGGGTGAGGGCAGCCAGGCAGGCGGGCAACAGGCCGGCGCGGGCGAACGTGGCAACGGGCAGTCGCCGGGTGAGGGACAGTCTGGCGGCCAGGGTGAAAACAGCGAACGCGGTCAGGGGGCACCCGGCGATGAGGCGGCGGCTGGCGCGGAAGGGACGGGCGACAGCCAGGCCGCGAGGCCGGGTGGTGGCGCCGGGACCGGCGAAGCCTCGGAGCAGGCGCAGGAGGCGGGAGGCGCGTCTACCTCTGCCACGGAGAACCAGGCTGGCGAGACGGCCGCCGCGCCGAACGTCACCGAGGCCAACACCGATGGCGATGGCGGCGGGCAGGGGCAAACAGGCGGCCCGCAAACGGGCAATCTGGAGCGCGTGGCCCTGCCCTCCGCCACCGGTGACCAGGGCGTGCAGACCTCGGCCGATGGCGGCTCGGCGCTGCGCGGCTCGGGAGCGGGAG
>JALYWD010000684.1 GCA_030852885.1 Chloroflexota bacterium
TGCCATCCCCCCAGATGCTGACGCCGTCCTCCTTCATGGCGGCAACCAGCATCGTGCCGGTGACGGCGCGCCCGATGGGCGTAGTGTTGAAGTAGGGGACCCCGGCGGTCGTGATATGGAAGGCGGCGCACTGTAGCGCGCTCAGGCCCTCGGCCACCATCTGGGCGCGGCAATCGACCAGCCGCGCCTGCTCCGCGCCGTAGCTCAGGGCGCGGCGCGGGATATCCTCGTAGTCCGTTTCGTCCGGCTGACCGAGATTGGCGGTGTAGGCGTAGGGAATCGCGCCCTTGCCGCGCATCCAGGTCAGCGCGGCGCTGGTGTCCAGCCCGCCCGAGAACGCCAACCCGATCTTCTCACCAACCGGCAGACTGCCGAGGATATTGCCCACGATCCTGCTCCCACTCCCTGTCCACGTAGCACACCGTAACCGTGCGATTCTAGAGCGATGGGGCAGGTTCGTGTGCGGCATGTCACGAATCCGCACCCGGCGCGTGATCTGACTGCGGCGTTTCCAGTCGATCTGACTGCTGGCCGGATGAGAAGTCACCAACTCCAGGTTTTTCTCCTATTCGCGCTGGCGAGATTGCCGGTTTCTGTAACATTTCCGCGCCTGTTCCGTATACCTCTGTACGTGCAAGCGGACGCAGCAGGCAGCGGCAAATGCAGACAGCACCGGGTACGCCGTCAGCAGTCGAGATCTCTCCGGCCACCGTCATGGCTGAGGATGACGCACGCCTCGTGGCGAGCGCGCAAGCCGATGCGCGAGAATTCGGACCGCTCTACAGTCGCTATGCCGATCCCGTCTACCGCTATTGCTACCGCAAGCTCGGGCACCCGGAAACGGCCGCCGACGCGACGGCGCAGGTGTTCGTGCAGGCACTGGCGGCGCTGCCGGGATACCGCCTGCGGGGCGCCTCGTTCCGCGCCTGGCTCTTCACCATCGCGCACAACGTGATCGTGGACCACTACCGCGCACGCCGGCAGGTTGCCCCCATTGCTGAGGCCGCGCACGTGCCCACTGCCGAGCCGTCGCCGGAGGAAAGGCTGCTCCGTGATGAAGCCGGCTCGACCGTACGCGCCCTCCTTGCCACATTGCCCGCTGAACAGCGGCAGATTCTGGAGCTTCGTCTGGCCGGGTTGGCCGGCAGCGAAATCGCCGCAGTCCTGGGTCGCACCCCAGGCGCAGTACGTGTGGCGCAGGTGCGGGCCATTGCCCGGTTGCGGGAGACGTTGGCTTCGAGCGACTCCAACGTGCAGGCAAGGGGCCCACGATGACACCTGATCGCGCGCTCGATGCGTATCTCGATGCATTGATAAGCGGTGCACCCGTGCAGCCGCATGCGCTGGACCACGCGACAATCGTCACGGTTGCGCGCCTCTTCGCGGCCGATGACGTGCCTGGACTCACACCGGAAGTCGAGGACCAGATCTGGCGCGAAGTCCTGCGCGACATCGACGCCGCGCCTCCCCAAGCCTCAAGGCCACTGCGCGCCGTGGAGCCGCTCCATGCCAGTGTGGAGGCCGAGACGCCCGCGCGCCAGCGCTCGTGGCAGCCCGGAGTTCGATTCCGAATGGCCCCACTCGCCACAGCGGTCCTGGTGCTGCTCTTGCTCCTGGGTAGTCTGGTGGTGATCCACAGCCCGGCGTTGCCCCGGCCCGAAGAGCCGATCACCATTTCCGTGGGTGAGGCCGGACGCTCCCTTGCCACCCTGGCTACAACGCGGGTTGCCGCGTGGCCAGCGCTGGAACAGCTGCTGAGGGTGACGCTCCGGAGGGAGACGTTTGCACCCGGCGCGGTGGAAGAATTCGGTCTGCCCGAAACGACCGGCAGCGCCCTGGATCTGATGATTGTCGAGACCGGTGTGCTTACCATGGAAGCCGATGGCGCGCTCACCGTGTGGCGAGGTGGGGGCGACCTGCCGCAGCCTGTGACCATTGGCGCGGGCACGTTGGTGCAGTTGCACGCGGGCGACCAGGTGCTTTCTCCCAGCGGAGTCGCCGTGCGCCGCAGCAACGCGGCGGCCGAACCCGCCGTGATCATAAGCGTGCTGATGACCCAGAATGAACTGCTGACCTTTCCGCCCGGCGTCACCAACGTGCGCCTTGTGCCGGACCTCATTCTCAATCGCCCGTGGCCGGCGCCAGCGGCCCTCAGTTTGCGTCGTGCGCAATTGCAGCCTGGCGCCATGTTCCCCCTGCAGGAACTGCCCGGGCTGCAGATGCTCTACGTGGAGGAGGGCACGCTCGACCTGATGGGCGCCTGGCGGCGGGGCGACTTGGCGCCCGTGCGCTGGGATTCGGTCCCCACAGGACAGGGCGCCGCGTTCTTCGAATCCACGTCGGCCCTGGCCAACAGCAGCGACACACCCACGACATTCCTGGTAGTGACCGTCGAGACAGATGGATAGCGTCGTCCCTCGTCGCCCCCGCGTTACCCCTCGTGCCCCGGTCCCCACGCGCCCGCCACCTGGCGCAGGATCGCGAGCTCCCCGATGTGATAGGCGTTGTGGTCGATGATGATCAGCACCTCGCGCAGCAGGGTGTGCTCGGCGTGGCTGGGTGCCGGCATCAGCAGGTCGATACCCTCGTCCTCGACCATGGCCGCCAGCGCCTCCCGGTCCGCCAGGAAGCCTTGCACCGAGGCGGCCCACCCGGCCTGGGTAGCCTCGGCATCCTTGGCCGGCCAGTACTCGCGCGGCCACTCCATCTCCTGGTAGGCCGGGTCGGTGACATAACGCAGAATGTCCGCCTGGGTCAGGCGCAAGTGCTCAATCAGGTGCCAGAAGGTGTAGTCAACGTGCTCCGGGCGCGTGTTCATGTGCGCCTCGGGGAACTGCGCCACTGCGTCCTCGAAGCTCATGTGCGCGTTGCCCGCGCGCAGGTTCTGGGCGAGTTGCTGACGGAGGGTGCTATCGAGAGCCAATGTGGGTCCTTTCATAGAGCCGGAGGGCTCACGGTGAAAGATGGTTAGTTGGATTGCCTTCGGAACGTAACAATGCCGTTCGATTGGTCAACTCCTGCAACTTTCCATCCAGCCGCAAGCCACCCATCCTTCGCCTCTACTTGCGACGTTGAGTTTTCCCACCATTGCCGATACTCGTGGGCAGACTGCGGAAGTTTGCCCACGAGTGCTTCGACCTCAGCAAAGGTCATCGTGATCTCATCGGCGCCCTGCTTGCCGAGGTGCACAGCAAGCGGCTCGTATTTCCGGGCCATGACGGTCTCCTTCAGAACCCGTTCTACTTCACCCCCTGAGGCCCGCAGGCCGTCTCCCCCTAAGAGCATCTATCAAAACCCTGTGTTCTGGAGTTTACGAAAGCAGATCATGGCACAGCCGAGCGTGAGGAAGGCCTCGTGGATATCGGCGCGACGTTCATCCCGGATGCGCAGCCGCCGGAACTGACTCAGCCAGGCCAGTGTCCGTTCGACCACCCAGCGGTGGCGCCCCAACCGATCCTTTGGCTCGATACCGATGCGGGCGATGCGGCAGGCGATGTGGCGTCGGCGCAGCGCGGCGCGGTTGG
>JALYWD010000696.1 GCA_030852885.1 Chloroflexota bacterium
GCGGCGACACCGACCATGTTCTGCTCGGCGATCCCCATCTCGAAGAAGCGCTCCGGCATCTCGCCCTGGATGATGTCCGCGCGCGTGGAGTTGGCGAGGTCGCCGTCCAGCACCACCAGGTCGGGGAACTCGCGCGCCATGTCCAGCAACGCCTGACCCCAGACATCGCGGAGTTGGAGCTTCTCCGCTCCCTCGAACGGCAGCGGGGTGACGCGCTGCGTCGCGTGCGTTGTCCTGCTCATGCGCGGCCTCCCTTCGCGGCGATCGTCGACAGCAACTCCTCGATCTCCGCCTCGGCATCCGCCAGGTGCTGGTCGGTCGGTGGCTTGGCGTGCCAGAGGTAATCGCCCTCCATGAAGGAGATCCCCTTGCCCTTGATGGTGTGCGCCACCACGCAGGTCGGCTCGCCCTCGTGCGCGCGCGCCGTGTCCAGTGCTGCGCGGATGGCGGCGTGGTCGTGGCCGTCGCACTCGATGACGTGCCAGCCGAACGCCCGGAACTTGCCCGCAGGATCGTCGAAGCCGGTGGCGCGGGTGTGGCCGCTGGGATCGGGCCAGCCGAACTGCGGCAGCCCGTTGTAGTCGACGATGGCGATCAGGTTGTCGAGCCGGTAGCGGGCGGCCATGAACGCCGCCTCCCAGATCTGCCCTTCCTGGATTTCACCGTCGCCCAGCATGACGAAGGTGTGGAATTCGAGACCGCGCAGGCGTGCGCCGAGCGCCATGCCCGCTCCTGGTGAGAGCCCCTGGCCGAGCGAGCCGGTCGACATCTCCAGCCCCGGCAGCGCGTGCATGTCCGGGTGTCCCTGCAGGCGGGAATGCGCGGCGTCAAAGGTCTTCAGTTCTTCAATCGGGTAATAGCCGCGCAGCGCCAGGACGGTGTAGAGCGCAATGGAGGAATGCCCCTTGCTGAGAATGAAGCGATCCCGCTCCGCCCAGTCTGGCCGCTCGGGATCGATTTGCATCTGGTCGAAGTAGAGCGCGGTCAGCAGGTCCGTCGCCGACAGCGGCCCGCCCAGGTGCCCTGCACCCGCGTGATGAATCGACTGCACGATGAGCCTGCGTGCTTCGGCACTGATGCGGCGCAGATCGTCGAGTGGTGGCCGCGTCTCGACCTGCTCAATTCGTTCGTCGGCGCCTCTGGCAACCGTCATACCTACACTCCTCAGTCAGGCTGCACGGGCGCACAGCGCGTAAGGCTCAACAGTTGGGAATTGTAGTCGTGGTGTTTGACATGCGGCGGTCATCGCTGGCGTCCTGTCGGGTGGTTGAGATAGGCCCTTGCCGATCACTGGCCGGTCGGCGATGCTTTCGGTGCTATGTGTGCCAAGTCTGCGGCAGTTGGAGATAACGGCAAGCAGCCGATACCGGAGTCGATGCACCAGCCCGCTTTCCTTTCGGTGCGGGAAGCGGCCGCGGCGCTGGCTGTCAGCGAGCGCACAATTCGCCGCGCCATTGCCCGTGGCGCCCTGCCAGCGGTCAAGCAGGGACGAACGCTGCAGCTTGCGCCAGAAACCCTCATGCGTTTTCACATGCGAGGAGATTCATCGCGCGGTGGCGGACAAGCGTCAATAGCCGCCCACCTTGCAGGACCTGGTCCGCCGGTCCTCGTCGCACTGCCGAGGCAGCCGCCGTGGTTCTCGCGGCCAGCGAGTCAAATGACGGCAACTCGCCTGCACGGGGTGGCCTGACTCCGCGCCAACTGCGCGTACTGCGGTATCTCGTAGCCGGTCACTCAGACCGGCAGATCGCCGAAGCGCTCTTCATCAGCCGGCGCACCACCTCGCACCACGTGGCAGCCATCATGACCAAACTCGGCGCCCATACGCGTGGCGATGCCGTGGTGCGCGCCGTGCGCGACGGTCTCATCTGACACACCCATCGAACCGGCCTCTCGCGATGGCAGCCTCCGCGAGGCACGATCCTTTGCCAAACTTGACGGCAGAAATAGGTACAGCCCCAGAGGTAATAGGTAATCCTACCGATGCCATCGACTGACAGATCGGTCACGATGCAGGCGGTCCTGGAAAACACGCCATTGGCGCCGCGAACCAGGATCAGCGTTTCAACGCTCGCCGGCAGAGGAGCCGACTCATGGATGCCGACCGATTTGACGAGGCGGTGCGCTTGCTTGTCGTCGTGCCCTCACGCCGAGGGATGCTGGGCCTTGCCCTGGGTGGGGCGCTGCACTTCCTGCTGAGCGTGGCCGAAGGGGCCGCAAAGAAGCGAAAACGCAGGAACAAGAAGAAGAAGCGCAAGTGCCTGTTCGGGCAGCGCCGCTGTCGCGACAAACGCTGTCATGGCTGCTGCTCCAATGCCGACTGTGGCGGCAACGTCTGCGAGACCGGGACGTGCTCGGACTGCCCGCGCGGCAAGCGCCTCTGCCGCGACGGCTGCATCCCGAAGGAGGCCTGCTGCACCGATAGCGATTGTGATGGGGCAGAGACCTGCGTTGCCGGCGTTTGTGGTTGCCGCGCCCATGAGCGCCTATGCGAGGGGGCCTGTATTCCGAACGATGCGTGTTGTGGCGCCGACTGCCCACCGCCGGCCTGCTCATCGGACAACTGCCCAGGCTGCTGTCACGGAGATACCTGCCACGAAGGGGTCAGCCAACGATTCTGCGGCCACAACGGGGCTGTGTGCATCGAGTGCCCCGCCAACACGTCCTGCGATGGCGAGACGTGCGTGTGTCCCACGCAGTGCTGCAGCAATGCGGACTGCACTGCGGCACCGGGCGGGATCTGCCAGGCGAATGGCTTCTGCCAATATCCATGCATCGAAACAGGCCAGCCCTGCAGCTCGCTCGCCAATTGCTGCGACCCCAATGCTCACTGTGACAGTGGCGTCTGTGGGATCTGCATAGCCAGCGGAGACGAGTGCGATCCCGGCGGTATCCCCTGTTGTTCAGGCGGGGTCTGTGATCAAGTCGGCGAAGAAACCTTCGAGTGCTTTGTCTAGCGACAAGGCCCATGACCACGAGCCGCAGTTAGGCCGTGCACCGGCCCTCAAACCCAGGGCCGGCGCGCTCAAACGCCGCGACACTGTGATGTCGGATTCTGGCGAGACATGGGACGAGGTCAGGGCGCATGCTGTGGCAGTGGCGGGCAAAATCGCAGCTGCTTTTCGGACCAGGGCATCTGCCGCGGACCTTGTTCCGCCCAGAGGGCGACTGCCCCACTACTGCGGATCCCGCGTGAGCTAAGGAGACAAGAATGGACGAGTCCCGACTTCCTCGATCCGTAGCCGACGTCACCAGTTCGTCCAGCCGGCGAAACGCCATGCGCTCGTTGGGCGCCGCGGGAATGGCAGGACTGGCCACCATTGGGCTGGCCAGTGATGGCGCTGGCAAGAAGACCAAGCGCGACGGCGGCGGAAACAATCACCGGGACCGCACCCAGGCCGAAAAGAAGAAGGGAGGCGGCAAGAGCAAGCCGGGACCAACCGGACCAACCGGACCAACCGGGCCGGCTGGTGGGGGGACGGGAGCGGGCGCCACCGGACCGACTGGGCCCGCAGGACCGCCTGGGTTGTCCGGGCCCGCCGGGCCACCTGGCCCCACGGGAACGATCGGGACGGTCACCGCCACGGCCGATGGCAACGTCAGCACAGACTCGCCGTCGTTCTCTGACCTTGCAGGCGGACCATCGGTTACCGCGACAGTCCCGGCTTCCGGGCGGGTGCTGGTCACATTGACCGCAGACCTCTTCACCAATGCGAACGCGGGAGCGCAGATGAGCTTTGCGTCGACTGGCGGCAGCGGAAACGTGCAGCCGGACGTCTCCAGATCGCTCCGTCTGTTTTCAGAGGGTTCCGCAGGATCGGCACAGATGAGCGCGACTTACATTGTGCAGGGCTTGAGTCCCGGTAGCCACACGTTCGTGGCCAGGTATCGATCAACGGTATCGGGCCAGTCAGTGTTCTTCACCTTCCGCTCCATCATCGTTATCCCGCTGCCGTAGCGGCGCTGCGGCGGCCAGACTGTGATGGACATACAAGGCATGGTCGAATGCCGTGAAAGGCGAACATGGACGCCCATCACTTTGCCTCCCTGATTCGCGACGTTACTGCTCCTGTGTCTCGCCGCGCGCTCGCCCGCTCCCTGGCCGGGCTGGGACTGGCTGGCCCGCTCATCGTGTGGCTCGGTCTCCCAGTGACCTCGGCCAGGAAACGCAAGAAGAAGCGCAAGCGCAAGAACAAGAAGCCGTGCAAGCACGGCGCCACCACGTGCGACAAGGCCTGCGTCGACACGCGCAGCAACGCCGCGCACTGTGGCGGCTGCAATCAGCCGTGTGGCGCTGGGATCGTCTGCTTCAACGGCGCCTGTCAGGACACGACTATCTGCACGCCCGCGTGCGCTCCCGGCCGGGAGTGCTTTGCTGGCGCCTGCTCCTGTCTCGCCAACGGCGAGTGCGAGGGGCGCGAGGACCCCGCGGGCGAATGGTGTGTCAACAACCCGCCCGGCCGGCCCGACGTCGGTCTCTGCGGCTGCCTGGAGGGGTTCAAGGTCTGCGCGGCAGGCGAGCGCTGCTCGAACTGCTGCTCGGATCTGGAATGCCAACATGCCAATCCTGGCAATGCCGGCATCATCTGCCCCACCGTACCGGCCAATACCTACCTCCCGCGCTTCTGCTGCGTCGCCAATGAGGCGGCGTGTGGAAATGACGACCAGTGCTGCAGCCGGCATTGCGACCTCAGCGGCGGCTTTCCCGGAGCCTGTACCTGCCGGGAAGCTGGGGAGGCGTGCAGCCAGAACGAGGGCTGTTGTAGCGGCGCCTGTAGCCCGACGGAGCGCACCTGCACCTGAGCCAACGTTGCCCGCCTGCGTTCGGTAGCGCCAGACAGACATGAAGGAGCCTGCCCGTGGACGCCACCAGTTTTGATCGCATCGCCAAATCGCTCTCCAGGGGAGGGACACGCCGCAGCGTGCTGAACCTGCTGGCTGGCCTGCCGCTCGGCGGGGT
>JALYWD010000704.1 GCA_030852885.1 Chloroflexota bacterium
ACGGATTCAGCCGGGGGTCAGCCTCCTCTCGCTCCAGTCCATTTGCACAAGGTCTTGACGTCATTCAACCAGCGTTTTCACCGCCCTGTCAACTTTGCAATCACTCTTGCAGATGGGTAGCGTTGACGCGTTGCCAGCGCATGTGATTCCTGGCGACACTGCGACGACAAGGGCCAGACTGACCCGAAAGCGCTTGCTGGCGCGTCTTTACGTAGATGGGTCCGGCGGGGACCTCGCGGTAGCCGGGGGAAACAGAGCGATGCGAATCGTTACTGGTCGGGCAGCGACTGAACGAGCGCGGCAATCGCGCTTGCGTGTGCTGGGGATCGCCGCGCTCGCATTGATCCTCACCGGCGCTGGTGAAGCGGGGAACGCAGCAGCGGGTTCCTTCCTCCAGGATGCCGCACGCGGGACCGGAGTGCATCAGGCAGAATCACCAACTGTTGCGACACCAGTCAGTGAAACCCTGCTCAGCGGGTGCTTGATCGGCTCCTGGATACATTCGTGGGAAGAGGACACGGCGGAGACCATCGTCTTCCGGCCAGCGGACTACCCCTTCGGCCCCTCACGCGGCCGTGACGGCTACGAGTTCCAAACCGGGGGTATCCTCATCTATCACGGTTTCGGCCCGGCGGATGAGCCACTCACGTCAGGCGGCGAGTGGGGATGGCATTCTGGCGATCTGATCCACCTGGTCGTCAACGATCCGCAGGGCGCCTCCATCGACGAGGTCCTGCGCATCGTGTCCTGCGACGCAGAGGCCCTGCAGGTGGAGCGGGTGGCAGAATCCGGCGGGTAGCGGGGTGCGACGGCTCACAGGTTCTGCGTTGTGCTCAGCCTGTTCCGCTTGCGCGCTCAACTAAATGTGTCTTCTCGAGCGGGGTCGAGAGATGACACATGGGGTTGAGGGCCGGAAACAAGCAAGAAGTGAGGCCATGACTGAGCCACAAGCCGCCTCCATGCGTCAACCACGCCGGCGGCGGCTCACCCGCATCGCCCTGGTTGCCGGGTCGCTGGCGGTCGCTGGCGTCATCGCTGTGCTTCGTCCGTCCTCGCCCGTTGGGCATTGGGACAGCGCCGCTGGCCAGGATCGCTATCTCGCGGCCTACGCCACGGTCTTCGCGGAGATGCCGCAGCCCGCGCAGACCATCGATGTGCGGACCAGCTACGGCATCGTGCGCGTCTATCGCTTCGCCGGGGCGGAGAGCGCCAACGCGCCGCTCGTGCTGCTGCCCGGGCGCACCTCGGGCGTACCCGTCTGGGCCGGCAACCTGCCGTCGCTGCTCAAGATCGGCGATGTCTACGCCCTCGATCTACTTGGCGAGCCTGGCATAAGCGTCCAGAGCCGTCCGATCACGTCAGAAGCGGACCAGGCGGCCTGGCTGCACCAGACCTTCGACGCCCTCCCGGAAGACACGTTCCATCTTGTCGGGCTTTCAATCGGTGGGTGGACGGCTGTCAACCTCGCCCTGCATCAGCCAGACCACATCGCTACGTTGACGCTCATCGACCCTGCGCTGGTCTTCGCTGACCTGCCGCTGGAAACGATTGTGCGCTCCCTGCCGGCGTCGTTGCCGTGGCTGCCGAAAGCCTGGCGGGACAGCTTCACCTCCTACACGGCGGGTGGCGCGCCAGTCGAGGATGTGCCGGTGGCGGAGATGATCGAGGCGGGCATGCAGCACTATCGGCTGCGGCTGCCACAACCAACCCGGATCACCGAGGAGCGCCTGGCATCTCTTGACCTGCCCGTGCTGGCGATCATCGCGGGCAAATCCGTGATCCACGACCCGCAGGTGGCCGCCGCGACTGCGCGCCGTGCCCTGGCCGATGGCGAGGTCCAGGTCTTTCCGGATGCCTCGCACGCCATCAACGGCGAGTACCCCAATGAGATCGCCGCCGTGATCGCCAGCTTCATCGACGATCAAAGCGGCGTGCGGAAGCCCTGACGATCCTGATGCGCCGCAGCATCACCGTGTCTCGAGCTTGTCGAGCGACCTCGGCGATTCATCCTGGACGACCACCGCATCTGCCCCGGCCGCGCTGAGAATGCGCTCTCTGATCTTGATGAGCGCTTCGCCCTGCCCCTCGACGCCGGTCACAC
Source organism: Chloroflexota bacterium (assembly GCA_030852885.1). Classification (GTDB taxonomy): domain Bacteria; phylum Chloroflexota; class Chloroflexia; order Thermomicrobiales; family UBA6265; genus JACCXM01. Next base: position 2,102 of record JALYWD010000704.1, read on the forward strand.
CTGCGGCCTCCAGCACTGGCATGCTGACGGATGTGCGGGTGAACCCCGCCTGGCGTAGTGCGGTGATACGGCGGGAGATGGCGTCCAGGTCCAGTGGGTCACTGAGCCGGGCCTGGAGGCCAATTGCTGCTGGGTCGCGGCCTGCCTCCTCAGCGGCGGCACGGAGGACCGCCAGTTTCCTGGGCGCGTTGGCCACGATGTCGTCCGAATCGGCCATGGCCAGCCAGCCGTCACCGAGCCGTCCCACGCGGCGCAAGGCGGACTCCGAATCGCCACCGATCCAGATCGGGGGACCGCCCAGTTGCACCGGCTTGGGATCCATCGCCATCGCCTCTGCCTGGGAGAACTCGCCCGCGAATGTGACGGATGGCTCGGTCCAGTAGCGGCGGATCAGGACAATCGCTTCGTCCATCCGCCGGCCGCGTTCCTCAAAAGGCACCCCCAGCGATTCGTACTCGGCGCGCTGCCAACCAACCCCGACACCAAGCCGCACGCGCCCGCGGGAAAGGAGATCGAGCGTCGCCACCTGCTTCGCCACGAGCGCAGGCTGACGTTGCGGCAGCACCAGCACGCCGGTACCGAGACCAATCTGCCGGGTGACCGCCGCGATTGCACCGAGCGTCACCATCGGCTCCAGCAGTTCCGGCGCGGCCTGCCCGGTTTCGCTCCGGCCCGGGATTGGCAGCCCCACCGTGACGTGCTCGAACAGGTCGATCTCATCGTAGCCGATTGCTTCGATTGCCTGGGCCAGATCCAACACGGCGTTGGTCCCCCAGCGGTGGGGAGCAAGTGGGAACTCGACGGCTATGCGCATGGCTTCTCTCCTGAGGGAGCGTCAGTACGTTCCAGCAATGTCTCTGCAACGGTCTCACGGTCATCCTGGGAGATATCGCAAGCAACGATTGACGTCGAAGCGGGCGTCCGGTTACAGCGGTTTGCAGCGCCATCTTCGCCGCGAGATGGGTCAGGAAGCTTTCGCGTAGATGGGAACGCTCCTGCTCGAGCCGGAAGTCATGGAGCGATCGCCCAAACACGCTTCCAAGGATCTACCGGATGCGAGCCAGGCGCCACGTCCAGACTGGTGGACACTCGCTCGCTTCCTGCTACCCGGCCACGACGAACGAGAGCGCGGCAGGCTGCGTGTGCCGCAGCCT
>JALYWD010000705.1 GCA_030852885.1 Chloroflexota bacterium
CGAGACCCGGTACACGCCTAACGGCAAGATGAACGTCGTGTTCACGATGGCGGTGGGCCGCCGGTTCACCGACTCCTCCGGGCAGCAACAGGACCGCACAACGTGGTTCCGGGTCACTGCCTGGGGCGGGCTGGCGGAGACCATCGATAAGCTGGCGCAAAGTGGCTATGTCGCCAAGGGACGCCAGGTCTTCGTCCAGGGCCGAATCGAGATGCGCGAGTACCAGGATCAGCAAGGGCAGACGCGGGCATCGCTTGATGTAACCGCGAACGAATTCCAGTTGGTCGGGAATCGCGCCGATAGTGATTCCGGCTTTGGCGGATACGGCGGCGGTGGCGGCAGCGGCGGCGGCTACAGCGGGGGGAGCCAGCAGCAGGGGCGCTCCGTGCAGGATGGCGAGCCGCGCAGCGGAACGGTGGGAGAAATCCCCTGGGATGACAGCGAGCCTCCGTTCTAGGCGGCCTGACCAATCCTGAACTGACTAACGAGAACATGCCATTTTCTGGAGAGGATATCCATGAGTGATCGTGAAGAAGCAAGCAGCCAGGAGGGGGGCGAAGCGCCTCGCTCTCGCTTCGGTGGTGGAGCGCCGGCTGGCGGCGGCCGCCCAGGTCCTGGCGGGCGGCCAGCGGGCGGGCGCGGTGGCCCGCGCCGCGGCGGTGGCGGCGGAGGCCGCTTTGGTGGCCGCCGCAAGGTCTGCGGGTTCTGCGTCGATAACATCGACGAGGTGGACTACAAGGACATCTCTCGCCTGCGCCGCTACGTTTCCGAGCGCGGCAAGATCGAGCCACGGCGCAAGCTGGGCACCTGCGCCCGGCACCAGCGCTCGCTGACGGTTGCCATCAAGCGGGCGCGCCACGTGGCGCTGCTGCCGTTCACCACGGCTTCGCGCTAGGCTTCGCCTCAGCGCCGTACATCCTGCGCCGGGGACAGCGGGAGCAATACCCGGTCCCCGGCGCATCGTCTTTCGCGGCGGAGACTTAGCGCCGCCCCAACGGGAGCAGCACCGGTATGCAGCGCCCTCAGGATGACTCGCTGCGCGGTCGAATCGCGCGGGCACGCGCGCGTGTGCAGGGCAAGCCGCCGGCTGCCCACGTGGGGCCGCCCCCGAAGAAGCGCCGGGTCCCACGCCACGAGGCCGAAGCGCGCCGCCAACGCCGTATTCGCTGGGGCCTCGCAATCGCGACCGTCGTCGTGCTGCTCGTCATCACCGGCGGCATCCTCTGGGACAACGTCATCAAGCCGCGGCAGACCCTGGCCCGGGTCGGTGACGTTGCCATCACGCGTGAGGACTACTGGAAGGTCCGCGCGTACGATCTCGCCGAGCAGGCGGAGCAGTACCAGCAACTGGCGCAGTTCGTGGCGCCGGAGCAACAGAGCCAGTACATCAACCTGGCCCAGCAGTCTCTGTCGCAGCTCCCGGCGGTCTGGGGCAGCCTGGATGTCGACAACACGACGCTCGGCAACATGATCGATGACCAGGTGTACCTGCAGGGCGCGCCGGAACTCGGGATATCCCTGACGCCGGAGGAGGTGCGCACCTATGCCCTCAACCGCTTCGCGCCCTTCGATGCGCCGCTGATCGCGGCCAGCCCCACGCCCACCTTCACGGCGGAGCGAGCGGCGATGGCGACTGGCACAGCCGCCGCGCTCGCGCCAAGCCCGTCCGGGACGCCGGCGCTGGCCACCCCCGTGAGTGCAGGCACGCCCGCCGTGGCGGCGGGGACGCCGCTGGCGCTGGCGACCCCGGTCGCGTCGGCAAGCAACTCCACGCCGGTTGGTACGCCAGCGATTCCGATTGCCACGCCGCTGCCCGGCGCCACGCCCAGCCCGGCCGATGCCCGCGCCACGGCGGAGGCGGGCTTCACGCAGTTCGAGGCCGCGCTCTTCCCGATTGCCCACCTGAATGCAGCGGACTACGACCGCCTCATTGCCGCGCCGGAACTGGCGCAGCAGCGTGTGCGCGAGGTCGTGAGCGCGGAGGTGGGCCAGGGTGCGCCCCAGGTCCACGCCGCGCACATCCTGGCAGCCACGCAACAAGCCGCCGACGAGGCGCGGGCCCGTATCGCAGCGGGCGAAGATTTTGGGGATGTCGCGCGGGAGGTCTCGACCGACACCGGCACCGCGCCGAACGGCGGGGATCTTGGTTGGTTCACGCATGATGAGATGGTGCCGGCCTTTGCGGACGCCGCGTTCTCGCTGCCCGTGGGCGAGGTCTCGCAGCCGATCGCCTCGGAGTTCGGTTGGCACCTGATCAAGGTGATGGAGAATGACCCCGATCACCCGCTGACTAACGCGCAGATCACTCGCCTGCAGGATGCCGCCGTGAATGAGTGGCTGGAGCAGGAGCGCGCCAACCTTGGCGTCAGCTCGTCACTCCCGCCGACGCCAACGCCCTTCCCTGGCAGCTTCCAGCCGCCGGTCGCTGCCCCACAGCCGCCGCTGGAGCCGCAGGGGTAAGCAGCGGCCCGTACTTCAGCGTGGCGAGACGCGGTGTGGTTGGCAGGCTGGATGCAGCGGGTTGCCAACCACGCGCGCTCAGTCCGCGACCAGCCACGCGCCGTCGCGCAGCACATCGCGTCCGGCAAGCTCATTCTCTTCGCGCCAGGCGCGGACGCGCTGTGGAGAGATGCGGAAGTAGCGATAGATATCCGGGTTCTGCCGGGGATCGAACCCCGTCTTGACGGCGAAGGCGTCCCCCACGCCATCTGGCAGATCGCGCGGCAGGATCGGCTCCGCCGTACCGGTGATCAGCACGACATCGCGGGTGGTCCCCAGTCCCAGACGCACCTGCCCGCTGGCCAGCAGGTTGCGCCCGGTAACCCCGGTGGCTGGCGCGGCGATCAACACACTCGCGCCATCCCACAGGAACGAGAAGGGCGCCAGGCAGGGGGAGCCGCCACCTGCGCCGGCCGTGGCGACCCAGGCGTCGATCTCCTCAGCAAGGCGCTGCAGGGTGTCCCGCTTGCGCTCCTGCGCTGAGCGGACAGGTGGCATCTCGGTCACGTGTGCTCCCTTCACCAGGTTCGCAGATTGTCAGGAATCGTCATATAGCACGCGCGCCAGACATCGGGTTCATGACATCTGGCGAGGGAGCGGGATCACACATCATGTGGAATGGGTTCATGGTCGCGGACAGCCCGTGGAGGTCGGACGCAGACGAGATGGCTCGACTGCGCTTGAGATGACACGTGGGGACGGGTGGGAGGGGATCGAGCCCGGGCAGGAGTGTCCCCTGAGCCGCTCGACCGGGGGACATCAGACGATCGGCGCGGGTCGTTACTCCAGCATCCCCCGCACCTGCTCCAGGGCTGCCCGGCGCATGGAAAAGCGGTTCTTGTCCTCCTGGGAGAGTTCGGCGAAGGTGCCGGTGGCGCCGTCCGGGTGGAAGATGGGGTCCCACCCGAAGCCGTTCGCGCCGCGCGGCGAGGTCGTGATCCGGCCGGGAACCTCGCCAGTAAGCACGGTGACCTCGCTCCCATCGTGGAGCGCCACGGCCGTGCGGGCGATAGCCGTACGCGGGGCATCGGGCGGCAGCATGGCGCAAATGCCGGCCGGGCCAACTGTCGCCAGGAACCACTTCACGAGCGCGCCGGGCAGGCCCTGCAGCGCCGTGATGTAGAGGCCCGTGTCCTCCACGAGCACGGGGCGGCCCGCCAGCGCGAACGCGGCCTGGGCCTTCTCGCGCACGACGTCGCGCACGTCCAGCGCCTGGATTTCGGGAACATCGGCCTCCAGCCGTTCCAGCGGGAAGCCCAGGATGGCTGCGACCTCCCGCGCCTTGCCAGCGTTGCTGGAGACGAAGAGCGGCGGCTGGGAGAGGCGGTGGGGAGCGGTCATCTGTCTGCACACCGAAGCATGAGAGGAGTCTAGCGAAACAGCCGGCCTCGTGACACGGCCTGGTGTGAACAGCGTCACGGACTGGGAAAGTCGTGCGACGTGGTCAGCGCATGGCGAC
>JALYWD010000547.1 GCA_030852885.1 Chloroflexota bacterium
CCCTGCGGCTCGCCTGCGCGATGTGGTGGTACTGGGAAACGCGCGGGCATTACGCCGAGGGGCAACAGTGGCTGGAACGCGCGTTGGCCTGCGCAACAGACCCCACCAGCCAGCGTTGGGGCGCCGCTATGTGCCGCCTGGGGGCGTTCAGATATCGGTTGCGCGATCTTGATCGGTCTGAAGACGCGCTGCACCGGGCGCTGCCGGTGCTCCAGGCCGCACGTGACTTCACCGGAGTCTCCTGGTGCCAGGCCTTCCTGGGCCTGACATCGGTGGTGCGGAAAGACCTGGCCGCGGCCCGGAAGTGGCATACGGCCGCGCTGGCCAATGCGCGGCTGATGGGAGACCGCGTGATCGAGGCGGGGATACTGAGCAACCTGGGGGAGGTCGCGCACGTTGAGGGGAACCTGGATGAGGCCGTGCGCTGGTACACCGCTTCACTGGAGGTGGCCAGGCTCCTGCCAGATCGCTTGATCCTGGCTCGGACCCTGACGAACCTGGGCGTGGTCGAAGCGGAACAGGAGAACTGGGCAGAGGCCTTTGCGGTCCACCAGGAGGCGCTGCGCAGCTATGACCAGGTCGGCGATCTCCGCGGGACCGCGTCATCACTGGAGGGCATGGCCTGGGCGTTGGCGCATTGCCAGGAGCCTGTTGAGTCTACGCGCTTGTACGGGGCCGCGGCGTCCGTACGATCGCGGACCGGTTCGCCCGTGCCAGTCGTGGAGCAGGAGACCTATGCGGAGGGCCTGCGGAAGACGCAAGCTCTCCTTTCATCAGGCCGCTTCAGGGCAGCCTGGGACGAAGCGTATGCCAGAGAAAGCTCCGACATTGTGCGTGGCGCCCTGGCGTTGCGCTGGCCACTGGCGGCCAGTGATCGTTAGGAAACAGTCACCGGCGTGCCGATGGGCGCCCAGCCGTACAGGAAGTCCGCCACGGGCAGCGGCAGGTTGATGCAGCCGTGGCTCATGGGATTGCCGAAGTTGTCGTGCCAGTACGCGCCGTGCAGCGCCTCCGCGTCCAGGTTCACGTACATGACGTTCGGGACATCAGCGACACCGTAGGGGATGCTTCCTGGAGGCGCCTCGCCGCCGTCACCCACCACCCAGACCACGTTGCCTTCGGGGTCGGTGGCGCCGCGCATGTCCTCGTTGGGCACCTTGTACCGCACCCGCCAGCGGCCGCGTTCGGTGTCGTTCGGAGCCAGGCCAGTGCTCACGGGCGTTTCCAGGATGAGGGTGTTGCCCTCATACGCCCGTAGCATCTGCTGGTCAATGCTGACCTCGATGCGCTTGGGCCCGTGGCCATCCGTCTCGGCCAGGGGAGCCGGGTTCGGCGCGGTCTGGAATAGCGTTTCCGAGTAGACCGGCAGGTCATCCTCCGGCAGCGGGGTGGTGCTCACCCCGAAGCGCGCGGCAAGCTGCTCGCCGAGCGGCGCCAGTTGTACGCCATCTTCCGTCTCGATCAGTTGGCCGCCATCGAACCACTGTGCGGTATGGCCACCAATCTGCACAGGTTCGGAGAGGGGCGACCCGAGGTAGTAATCGCCTTCGTGCGCCCAATACCAGTCAAGGAAGGCGCCGCTGATGGTGTGGCCGCTGGCGCTGTCGTAGAAGCCACCGTTGGCGAGCACGTCCTGCACCGCCGGGTCATCCTCCGCCAGCAAGCGCATCTCTGGCGTGCGGTTGCCGCTGGCCAGGCGCTTGCCGCTGCCCGGCGCGCCGAGCCCGCTGCTGCGTTCGCCAATGAGCAGGCGGCCGATTGGCATCGGGCGGATGAAGGGTTCCACGGTCCAGACCTTGAGCGGCAGGTACTCCAGCACGCCCCGTTCGAAGACCTGGGCGTAGGTGCCATCTTTGGTGGCAAAGGGCTCGGAGATGGGGTAGCCGAACATGGCCTCCTCCCCGGTGGCGCGCCAGTAATCGAGGAAGACATCGCTGAGCGTGTGCCCGGTTTCCGGCAGATAGACAGCGAAGCTGGTCTGGCCCACCGCCGGCGGCAGCTCCGCGTTGCCCATGTAGCTGATCGCCGCCAGCTCCATCGGCTCCCCGTTGGCCTGCGCCAGCGCATCATCCTGCGCGTGGGCCGCGAGTGGTGTGCCAAGCGCGCCGCCGAGCAAGAGGGCGGTGCAAGCAACACTGAGTGTGCGCTGCCGACCGCGTGAAAGCCGTAGTGAGCGAGCGGAAGCGGCTGCGGCCGCCAGTGTGCCTGACATGTCTGTCCCCAACCCCGAACGTGGATGCGGGCCCTGCTCGCGCAGTCCCCAGTTCCCGGAAAGCGCCTGTCCCCACAAGGCACAATCTGGCACCATCATAGCAACGGAGGTGCGTTGAGGATAGCGTCCAGGCGTGTCTGAACCTTACCTGCACGTACCCTGCCCTACAGACCGCTCCCGAGCAACCCGTTGGCCAGTAATGCCCAGATCACCGCGGCAACCACTCCGACCACCAGCACCACCAGCAAGGGCGTTTCCCAGGCTTCGCGCCGGCGCTCCGGCCCAGTTGTAGGTGGAGCCGGTATCGCCGCTGATGACGTAGCGACGGGGAGTGGTGCGCCTGCCTCCTCCGCCGGGAGCAATTCCCGCGGTGAGGCTTCCTCCGGCGCGGGCGCCGGGGCAGGCTGAGGGAGGAGCGGGGGAGCCGGGTCTGCAGGTAGCGCAACCAGGACAGCGGGTTCGGGCGGTGGGGCGATCACGGCGACTGGCGGAACGGGCCGTGGCGGCAGGGCCGGTAGTTCGCGGATCCAGCGTGGGAAATCGTCATCACGCAGGAAGGTGCGTGGATCTGCCTGTGAGCCCAGCGGCGGTTCGGCGGACATGACGTCCACCGGCGCCGGCTCGCGGGAATCAGTCATCGCCGCAACGTCAGCGACTTCACTCGCGGAATCCACCAATGGGGGAGGGCTGGGTGAGCCCTCTTCCTCTGCGGCCGGCATCACCAGCGACGCCGGCGCATGGGGCTCGGGAGTGCCTGGCACGGCGCGGAGCCACGACGGCATGGTCACGCTCAGGCCGCCATCGGGCAGCGGCGGCAGGGGTGGCAGCTCGGCGGCCGCATCCCACTCATCCGTTTCCGCCAGTGGGGTTCCACAGAGCACGCAGAGCGTGCGGCGACGCTCATTCCATGCTCCACAGCCCTGGCACTCCGTCACAGGCGACTACTCCAGCATTTATGGGCGTCTTGGGGTACGGATTTGCCCGGCGGCGGCGAGTATAGCGGGCCATACTATGCACAGATGTTCCCCGCGCCGCACGAACCTGAGGAGTGACCGAGCGTGGGCGGCAAACCGGAGGCGCAGGGTGAGCAGCGTGCAAGCGACTTTCCTGCCTGGATGCACCAGGAACTGACGCAACGGGGATGGCGGCAGGCTGACTTTGCCCGGGCGACCGGTGTGGATGTCTCCATGATCTCCCGCTGGATGCACGGCCGACGGCCGGATCCGGCCTCGCTGGAGCGGGTCGCGGAAACGCTGGGCCTTGATCTGGACGGGCTGCTCGCCATGGCTGGATATCGCCAGCGGCCACGGAACGATGACCCTCGCGTGGCAACGCTGGTGGCCAAGGTGCGCCAGGTGGAGTGGACACCGGAACGCTTCCTGATCGTGGATGCCCTGCTCGAGGATCTGCGCCAGCGCTCTCGCCGTATTCCGGTGGAGCAGGCCGCCTTGCCCGGGTTGGGCGAGGTCTAACATCCCGGTTCCGGCCGCGCGATCACCCACGAGACCTGTGCCGGGCAGGAAAGGTAATCGCGTCGTGGAGAAACGCCCGGCAGACCCAGGGCGTTTGATAAACTGAGGCGCGCCCTTGCGCTGCAATGACTGGCCTTCAGGACCGCGTGAGTGATCGTTCAGGTTGACACCGGAATGATCCAATGTTAGCGTGGCATGGGGGACGCCCGAGGCATAGCCATCAGGGTGCAGTCCGGATGGTTCTGCAAACCGCCAGGACAGCGTTTGTTGTCCAGGGCGTTACGAGGGAGGGAAACACGACTATGAATTACAAGCGCGTTGCAGGTGTTGTTGGTGGCGCCGCCGCCGGCGCCGCCATGGTTGGCAGCGAGATCGCGATGGCTCAGGATGACCTGGGCGCGAGCATCTCCGGCTCGGTCGGCAGCTCCGTTTCCGGCATTGCCACCAGCAGTGGTGGCGATGTGTCGGGTGGCGCTCAGGTGGAGCACAACGAAATCCACCTCGGTGAGTCCGAAGGCCTGGCCATCTCTGACGCCAGCGGCGGCAACCACAACGTTTCCTTCGTCAGCTAAACGCTGACACACTGAAATTCGGGGAAGGCCCCGCACCAAATTTGCGGTTGATGCTCGGGAAACCACGCATCAGGAGGTTCTCTCTCGCGACCCGTCGTAACCCGTGAACTGTTACTGGTGGAGCAATCCGACGGGAGAAGATCAGGCCAGCGCCACATGCCGGGAGAGCGAGCTAGTGGAGTATTTGGCGAAGACCTGATATTCTCTGCACTGCCAGTGCGGTTTTCGTGCGATGGGAAGTCACACGAACCGATCGATTCGGGGTTTTGACCGGCGCACCGGTTTCGGGTTTGGAAGAGCCCGAATCGCAAGTGGAAGGGCTCCGTGGGGGGCCAAAAGGGAGGGCGTTTAGAAATGCAGTACATCGACACCGCTTCTGCTGGTAACGGCGGCGTTGCGACCGCTTCCGCCAATGGCGGCGCGGTTGCCATCGGCGACGTGAACAGCGGCGGCAACGCTGGCAGCGCGATCGGCATCGGCGACACCGTCGGCACCGTGGCTGCCGATGGCGGCACCAACGCCAACAGCACCGCGCTGAGCGTTTCCGCGAATGGCGGCACCGGCATCGCCGATGCTTCCGGCGGCAGCTACAACCTCGCCTTCGTCAGCTAAATCGATCCGGGGTTACCCGGTCGTTTAGTAAACGACAACACTCGGGGAGAGCGGATTCCGCTCTCCCCGAGTGTTTTTTGTGCCAGGGAAGACGCTGTACGTAGGGGGATACGCGCTCACGCGCTTAGGGGGAGACGCTTCGCTTGGGGAGTAAGGGAATAAGG
>JALYWD010000744.1 GCA_030852885.1 Chloroflexota bacterium
AATCCGGCGATACCGCCGCACATCCCTCCGGGAACCCCCACCTGCGCCTGCGCCTGCCGTCCAGCGGGTATCGCCGCCGCAACTGCCGCCACCGCCATGCCCATGATTCCGCGCCGGGTTGGTTTTCTGCCAAGCTCCCTGGTAAGTCGGTCAAACGCGGCGTTGTCCATTGAACTTCTCCCGTCGTCACTCTCCACCGAGCTGCAGAGGCTGAGTCAGAAACGCCAGGCAGCTCTCCGGTGTTTCGCATCGGTGCTCACGCGCACCTGTAGTGAAGTCAATGGACAGTATCATCGACTGAAAGGCACACGTGCTATAGTGCGAGGGTTGTCCGGGTTGGCGGACAGGCCCCCGAACTCTGCATCGAACCCCGTGGGGCGCATCTGCGCGAGGATGAGCGTGACAATACTTCGCGACTGGCGCACCTGGATTCGTCCCGGGATGCACGTCAAGCGCTGGGCGGCGCTCTTCCTCTTCGGCACAATCCTGACCGGTCTGGCCGTGGCGATGGGCCTGGTCTATTCCTACCGGTACGTGCCGTTTCCGGAACCGCTTTCCACCTTTGTGCAGCTCGTAACCTTGCAGTTCCTGCCGCGTGAACTGCGCTTTTTCCTGGTTTTCCTGTTCGGCATCGTCTGTATGGCGTACGGTTTTTACCGGCTCGCCAGTGCCGTTATCAGGCCCGTCATGGCCCACGTGAAGCCGGACAAGCAGCTCGTCCAGATTGTTGCCGAGCATCGATTTGGCAACCATGCTCCGGCCGCCAAGGTCGCGGCCATCGGCGGCGGCACTGGCCTTTCCACGCTCCTGCGCGGCCTGAAGCGGCATGACCTCTCGATTACGGCGGTCGTGACGGTCGCCGACGATGGTGGCAGTACAGGCAAGATCCGCAACGCCTACGACATACCGGCGCCTGGCGATATCCGCAACTGCCTTGTTGCATTGGCGGACGACGAATCACTCGTCTCGCGGCTCTTCCAGTACCGCTTCAGCCAGGCTGGGTCCGAACTTGACGGCCACACGCTCGGCAATATCTTCATCACCGCGCTGACCAAGGTCACCGGGAGTTTCGAACAGGCGGTCATCGAGTCGGCCAGCGTCCTCAACATTCGCGGGCGCGTCCTGCCATCGACCCTGGCGAACGTGCGGCTCGATGCCGAGTTGGCCGATGGCACCATTCTCCACGGCGAATCGAACATCCCGAACCGGCAATCTCCTATTCGCGATGTTTTCCTGACTCCGCCTGATCCATCGGGCTATCGCCCAGCAGTGCTTTCGATCCTGAACGCGGACCTCATCGTGCTCGGGCCGGGCAGCCTGTACACCAGCATCCTGCCGAACATGTTGGTCCCGGAGATCGTCCGCGCTATCCGCGCATCGTCCGCCGCGAAGGTCTACGTCATCAATGTCGCAACGCAGACAGGCGAAACGGACCACTTCTCAGCGCTGGATCACGTCGAAGTCATCGACCGGAAACTGGGACCGGGGGTCCTGGATGCCGTATTGGTCAACACCAACCGCGCGTCAGCCAGGGCCATTGGGCGTGACATCCCCATCGAACCAGTGTTTCCCGATTCACTGGAACACCTCGATCCGCGCATCCAGGTTGTGGCGCGAGACGTGGTAAGCGATCAGAATCCTCTCCGGCACGATCCGGACAAGTTGGCCGCAGTGCTCCTGGAGCTTGCTCAAGGCAACTGGCGAGATCGTCCCGGTGAGGACGAACCTTTACCCCAGACGAATTTGGCCAGACACAAGGATCTGGCAGTAACTGGTACGGGAGATTGACCACATGACCTATAAGGTGGGTATTAACGGTTTTGGCCGCATTGGCCGGCAGGCGTTCAAGGCGATCCACGAAGGTGGCTTCGAAGACCTCTTCGAAGTGGTTGCCATCAACGACCTTGCGCCGCCAGACGCGCTCGCCACCCTGTTGAAGTACGACTCCACGTATGGCCGTTTCGACGCCGACGTTTCTACCTCGGATGGTGGCCTGAGTGTTAACGGCAGGACTATCGGTGTCTCAGCCGAAAAGGAGCCGCGCAAGCTCCCCTGGAAGAAGCACGGCGTCGACGTGGTCATCGAGTCCACCGGCCTGTTCACCTCGGCGGACAAAGCGGAGGGGCACCTCAAGGCCGGCGCGAAGAAGGTCGTGATCTCAGCGCCTGCCAAGGATGAAGACATCACGATCGTCCTGGGAGTCAACGAGGGAAACTACAACCCTGACGAGCACAAGATCATTTCCAATGCTTCCTGCACCACGAACTGCCTGGCGCCAGTGGCCAAGGTCATGCTCGATAATTTCGGCATCACGCGCGGCATGATGACCACCGTTCACTCGTACACGAACGATCAGGTGGTGCTCGATGGTCCGCACAAGGACCTGCGCCGGGCCCGCTCTGCCGGGTTGAACATCATTCCAACCAGCACCGGTGCAGCTCGCGCGCTCTCCCTGGTCATCCCTGAGCTCAAGGGCAAGTTCGACGGCACCTCATTGCGCGTCCCAACGCCGACCGTCTCGATCATCGACTTTGTCATTGAGACCGAGAAAGACGCCACGGTGGACGCCATCAATGAGGCGTTCAAGAAGGCGGCGGCCAGTGAGCAACTGGAGGGCATTCTCGGCTACACCGAGGAGCCACTGGTTTCTTCCGACTTCCGCATGGACCCACGATCGTCGATTGTCGACGGGCAGTCCACGATGGTGATGGGTGATCGCCTGGTCAAAGTCCTCGCCTGGTATGACAACGAGTGGGCATACGCCTGCCGGATTGGCGAGCTCGTTGCATTGATCTGCGAGCGCGGCATCGATCAGGACAGCTAACCTCGCCTATCGGGTCGCCTCAAGAAACCTGTCGAGGAGTCATTCTTGACGAAGCGGTCTGTTTCGGACGCGAATGTTCGCGGCAAGCGCGTTTTGGTCCGAGTTGACTTTAACGTTCCCCTCCAGAGCGGAGAGGTCGCGGACGACACGAGGATTCGCGCGGCGCTGCCCACGATCCAGTTGCTGCTGGATCGTGGGGCGGCGGTCATTCTTGCCTCTCACCTTGGGCGGCCCAAAGGCAAGCCTGATGCGAAATACTCCATTGCGCCGGCTGCTGCTCGTCTGGCCGAACTCCTCGGAACCGAGGTCTTGACCGCCGGGGATGTCGTCGGGCCACAGGCGCGGGACGCAGCGCGGGCGGTGCAACCTGGCCAGGTACTTCTGCTCGAAAACACGCGCTTCGAGCCCGGCGAAGAGAAGAACGACCCGGATCTCGCGAAGGCCCTGGCAGCGCTCGCTGACGTCTATGTCAACGATGCGTTCGGGGCCGCGCACCGCGCCCATGCTTCGACAGTCGGTGTCGCCGGGTATCTTCCTGCCTATGCGGGACTCCTGCTGCTTCGGGAGATTTCAGTTCTTTCGCGATTGCTGGACGAACCGGAGCGGCCGTTCGTCGCCATTCTTGGTGGAGCCAAGGTCTCAGACAAGCTGGCTGTCATCAGCCATCTGTTGACGCGCGTCGACGCCCTGTTGTTGGGGGGCGGCATGGCCAACACGCTCTTGCTCGCCCAGGGCAAGGAAATCGGAGATTCGCTCGCCGAGCCAGATCTCGTCGAGCAGGCAAAGACGCTGCTGGCGCAAGCGACCGAACGCGGTGTGGCAATCCTGCTCCCGCGTGATGTGCTGGTTGCAGATAGCATCGACAGCGCGGACGCATTGGCCGTAGCCAACGATAGCGTCCCGTCCGGCAAGGCCATCTATGACATTGGGCCGGAGACCGTGCGGGATTACTGCGCGCATGTCACCACCGCGCGCACGGTGTTCTGGAACGGCCCCATGGGAGTCTTCGAAAAGGAACCCTTCGCAGGCGGGACGATGGGCCTGGCCCGTTGTGTGGCTGAAAGCCCGGCCTTCACCGTTGTTGGTGGAGGAGACTCCATCTCGGCCATTGAGAAAGCAGAGGTCGCCGGCAGGATTGGCCACATCTCGACAGGCGGCGGAGCATCGCTCGAGCTGCTTGAAGGCCGGTCGCTGCCTGGCATCGCCGCAATTCCTGACGCGTAACCGGCTCTCAAGTGCTACGCTTGCCCACCGGTTCATTGCGATTGGTACCGCACTTCAGTTGAGGATTTTGCTGCATCATGCAATTCGCGTTGAACATCGCCATGATCATCGTTTCTTTCGTCATGATCGCGCTCATCATGCTTCAAACCAAGGGATCATCCTTCAGCAGCGCGTTTGGCAGTGACGCGGGATCGATCAACCGCACGCGACGTGGCGTGGAGAAGACCCTGTTTCAGGCGACGATTGTCGTCGCAGCGGCCTATGTCGTGATGGCAATCGCCAGCACGCTCGTAGCTTGACGCAGGCACTCCAGTTGGTTGTAGCGGTGGGATGGCAGTTTTATACTCGCTGCCGCGCAGAGTAGTGACCTACACGCTGATAGTTCGCTCTGGCAGGAGGTTCATCAATGGCAGGCCTTGGCTGGCAGGAACTGGTAATTGTTCTGGTCATCATCATGATCATTTTCGGAGCGGGCAAGCTTCCGGATGTGGTCAAGTCGCTTGGCCAGGGAGTCAAGGAATTCAAGAACGAAGCGAATTCCCCGGCTGATAGCCTGGCCGCGGCCACGTCGGCTGGTTCGACTGATACCTTCGATACGGTTGTGCCGGCGTCTGACCGCGCGCGGGTCCGCGCGGACGAGATCTAGGTCATCACCCGTTTTCGCTGGTTCAACGATCACGACGACGAGCGGGGCCTCGCCGCCCCGCTCGTTTTGTTGCTCGCCGCCCCTGCAGTGAGTGGTGACAAGGCGGTTGCATGACAGCTCACAGTGATACACCGGCCCAGTTTGGCGAGCCCGATCCCACCCAGTCGTCGCCGGGTTCGAACAGCCGGAGCCAAACGTTCCGTGCCGTGCGCGAAATTGTCGAGACCTTGCTCCTGGCGGCACTCATCTTCTTCCTCGTGCGGCTCGTCGTCCTCAACTTCCGGGTCGATGGCCAGAGCATGACTCCAAACCTTGACAACGAACAAATGCTGCTTGTCAACCGCAACGCGTATGAGTCGGTCGATTGGCAGGGGAACCGGTTCTATCCCTTCGATCCGCCGGAACGCGGGGATATCGTCGTCTTCAACCCGCCGACGGAATCGGACAAACCGTATATCAAGCGCATCATCGGCCTTCCGGGGGACGAGGTGACGTTCAACAACGGGCAGGTCTTCGTCAACGGAGTGATGCTGGACGAGGACTACATCGAGGACCGCACCCGTTGCCAGCGCGATGACTTCTGTGATGTGATTGTTCCGGAAGGCGAGATTTTCGTCCTCGGGGATCACCGCTCGAACTCCAGCGACTCACGAGTATTTGGCCCAGTACCAATCGAAAGCGTGATTGGCAAGGCGTGGCTTTCCTACTGGCCGATCAACGACATCGGCTTCGTGCCGCACGAGAATTACCCTGACATCCCGAATCCCGCACTCGAAGCGACGCCCGCGGCGTAGCGGCTGCCTCGGACGAGAAAGCAGGCGGTGGTTCGGGTCTGCGACCGGGTTGTAAACTTGCATCCGGCTCAGACGGGCATATGAGCCGCACCTGCCCAGGAGAGCAACGGCGCTTCCCGGTTGATTTGCCGCGGTCGGAGGGCTTCGCATGATCGAGACCGTGGTTGAGAGCATCAGGGTGAGCCTGGTCACTCAGCACCGCGTCGTCATCCTCAAAGAGGTCGATGGGGAGCGTCACCTACCAATCTGGATCGGGTCGTATGAAGCAGAAGCCATCGCCATGGAGCTACAGGGCGTCACGGCCTCTCGCCCATTGCCATATGACCTGATGCGCGGGATCATCGACGACCTTGGTGGAGCGGTTGAGCGCATTTCCGTTACGGATCTTTCGGACGATGTCTTCTTCGCCCGCATCATCCTGCGACAGAATGGTCGCGAAATCGAAGTGGACTCCCGCCCAAGCGACGCTATTGCCCTCGCAGTGCGAGCGCATGTGCCCATCATGGTTGATGAAGCCGTGATGGAAAAGGCTGGCGTCGTACTCAGTGGCGACGACGAGGGCGACATCGAGCCGCTCAGTGAATCAACGCCACCGGAACTCGAGCGCGCGGGAGACGTTGATGAAGAGAGACTCTCCGTCTTCCGAGATTTCATCAATACGCTCGATCTCGATGATTTTGATCGCAAGTCCGGAAACTGAGGCGCCGGCCTCCTACGAAAGCGAACGGAATGGATACGTCTGAAAAGCAGATCAAGCGCATAGTCCTGGACCGCATGGAACGGTGTAGCGTGTGCCATCGCGGTTTCGAGACCGAGGATGTGCATGTCCTCTCTCGCAAGTCCGACATGTGGATGCTCATGGTCTCATGCAGTGAATGCCATGCGCGGAACTTCGTCGCCGCAGTCATCGGCGACGGCGATGCGGAGGAAGCACAGCTCGCACTGCGCCGCCTGGGTGAGGAGCAGATCGGGGCGGAGCCTGAG
>JALYWD010000004.1 GCA_030852885.1 Chloroflexota bacterium
ACCACGCGCAGGCGCGTGGCTGGCACGAACGGATGGGTGCCGTCATCCTCCGTCTCCATGACGATGCGCCCCTTCGTGCCACCGATCTCGACGCCGCCCGGCCCCTTGCCCCAGGCCATATTCACGAAGGCATGCCCGGCCGGGTAGGTGTAGCGGACCAGCGCGATATCTTCGACGTCCCCATCCGCATCCAGGCGGCGATCAACGAAGGCGCTGACCGAGGTGGGCGGACCACCCATGATCCAGTGCGCCAGGTAGACGATGTGCAGCATGTCGGTCAGCACGCCGCCGCCAGAATCGGCCGCGTTGTGCCGCCAGCGCGGCACATACGCCGCTGCGCCGGGGCGATCCTCCACCCCGAGGTAGTTCATGACCGCCACCTCCGGCTCGCCAATCTCACCGGAGTCCAGGACCTCCTTGATGTCGGCGTAGACCGGCATGAAGTGGTAGTTATGCACCGTGCCCAGGGTGACGCCGTGTGCCTTCGCGGCGTCGATCATCGCCTGGGCGTCGGCCGGGGTGAGCGCCAGCGGCTTCTCGGCCAGGATATGCTTGCCCGCCTCTGCCGCCGCAATGACAATCTCCGGGCGGAAGCGCTGCGGAGTGGCCACGATCACCGCGTCGATGTCGTCACGCGCCAGAAGATCGCGCCAGTCGGCGTAGAGGTTGTCAGCGCTGAGACCCGCCGCCTCACCAGCGACGGCCAACCGCTCCGGCGTGGGATCGGCTGCCGCCACCACCTCCATCCCGTCGTTGGCCCGCACACCCGGGATGTGGGCATTCACGCCGATGTTGCCACAGCCGATGAGACCGATGCGCATGGAGGCTCCCGTTGCCCGATGGCGAACCCACGCCAGGCACGTAGCTGGCAGTCTGGCGACGCCCCGGGACCAGCAGCTTTGCTGGCAGCGCGAAATACAGCACGCGGAGGCGTCGATTCGTGGCGGACACTACCCGGGCGAAGGAAACCTGTCAACACCCTGAATCTTTGGCAAACGGCCTCGTACTTTGCCCATTACGTCGTTTGCCATACACGACGACTGCGTGTCAGCGACGCTAGAATGCACCGCGCCGCAACGACCGCGGTGCACCATCCGGGAGGCTTTACCTTGGCCGCGCCACCACCTCGTCGCACTTCGCCACTCATCGCCGAGCAGATACCCGAGGGTCAGCCAGGGCAGGATGCGCCAAAAGTTGATCCCTACGCCTGGGTGATTGTGGGCGTGCTGGCCGTCACCCTGACCATTGCTTCCGGCGCGCGCTTCCTGTTCGGGGTCGTCCTGAAGCCGGTCTCCGAGCAATTCGGCTGGGACCGCGCACAACTCACCGGCGCGGTGATGGTGGGCATGATTGTCATCTCCATCTGCCAGCCAATCGTCGGCACCCTGGTTGATCGCATCGGTCCCAAGAAGATCCTGGTCGCGGGGCTGTTGCTCCTCGGCCTCTCGCTGATTCCGCTCTCGATGGTGACGCAGCTCTGGCAGGTTTACCTGGTCTACGGCATCGTGATGCCGCTGGGCCTGGCCGCCGCCTCACCGGTGCTCTCCACCGCTATTGTTGGCCGCTGGTTCCAGGAGAAGCGCGGCCTGGCCATGTCCATCGCGACATCTGGCTCCGCCTTCGGGCAACTCCTGATCGTCCCAATTGCCACCTGGATCATGGTCTTCTCCACCTGGGAGATGACGTATCGCATCCAGGCTGTGGCCATCCTGGCCGTATCTCTGCCCCTGAGCATCATCCTGCTGCGTGACAACCCGGCCGCGGGGACGGCGGCCGCTAAAGCAGATCAGGAGGGCATGACCCTGCGCGAGGCGGTCAGCAACCCTGCCTTCTGGATCCTGGGCTTCGGGTTCGTCGTCTGCGGCTGGACCATGGCCTTCCCCAACACACACTTCCTGGCCTACGCCGACGATATGGGCATGTCCGTCCTGCACGCCGCCAACGCCATCTCGGTCACCGCCATTTTCAGCGTCCTCGGCAGCGTGCTCCTGGGCATGGCGGCGGACCGCTACGACCGCTCTTACGTGCTGGGGCTCACCTACGCCCTGCGCGGTCTGGCCTTCCTGCTCCTGATCCTGCTGCCGGGAGGCAACCTGATCTACCTCTACGGACTCGTGCTCGGCATTTCCTGGACGGCCACCACTCCGCTCACGGCCGCCATCGCCGCCGACCGCTACGGTCCGCGCCACCTGGGCCTTATCTTCGGCTCCCTTTTCACCTTCATGAACCTCGGCTTCGGTGTCGGCTCTTTCCTCGATGGCGTGATCTACGAGAACCTCGGCGGCTACAACGGTGCACTGGCCATCAACGTCATCCTCGGCGTCATCGGCGCCGGTCTCGTGTTGCTGCTGCCCCGCCTCGCCGAAGAGCGCGGTGAGCGGTGGCGTGGCTCGCAGATGGCGGCCAGCCCGGCGGACTAGTGGGCGAGGCACGGGACGCCCGTTCAGCTTGTCCCACCCTTCCCGCTACCGTATCCTCTTTCGATTGACCGGCCCCGTCTGCCAGTCACCGTCCCCGCGAACGTTGAACGACAGGGAGCGCCATGCCGGCGATGCGGGATTTCTTCCAGCGCCGGGGAAAGTTCCGTCCAGAAGAACAGCAGGACGACGACCGCGCCGAGCACCATATTCCGGAAGACCTCTGGATCAAATGCCCCAGTTGCAGCGAACTGATCTACAGTCGCGAGCTTGAGCGCACCGACCGCGTCTGCCCCAAGTGCTCGTATCACTTCCGCCTGCGGGCCCGGCAGCGCATCGGGCAATTGCTCGATCCCGGCTCCTTCGTGGAGTGGCACGCCAACATCCTGACCGAGGATCCCCTGGCGTTTGCGGACGGCAGCGGCAGCTACGACCAAAAGCTGGAGCAAACGCGCGCCAAGAGCGGCGAGTCCGAGGCCCTGATCGTGGGACGTGGCAGCATCGAAGGTCAGCCCGTCACCATCGCGGTCAGCGACTTCGAGTTCCTCGGCGCCAGCATGGGCTCCGTCTTCGGCGAAAAGCTGGTGCGCGCCATTGAACTGGCGGAGCAATACCGGGAGCCACTGCTCACCATCTCCTCCTCCGGCGGCGCGCGCATGCACGAGGGGCTCTTCTCCCTCATGCAGATGGCCAAGACCGTCTCCGCACTGGCTCAACTGGGACGTGCCGGGGTGCCGCACATCGCCATGCTGGTCGATCCCTGCTACGGCGGCGTCACCGCGTCATACGCCACCGTGGCCGATGTCATCGTGGCCGAGCCGGGCGCGCTGATCGGGTTTGCCGGGCCGCGCGTCATCGAGCAGATCACGCGCCAGAAGCTGCCCGAGGGCTTCCAGACCGCCGAGTTTCTGCTGGAGCACGGCATGATCGACATGATCGTGCCGCGCGCCGAGCTGCGCGACACGCTGGCTACGCTCCTGCGCCACTACGGCGAGCAGATCGAGGCGGCGGCATTGGCCAGCGGCGTTCCCGTGAGCAGCAACGGCCATGTCTGAGCCGCAATCGGTGGCAACTGCCCTGACCGCCTGGGACCGGGTGAAACTGGCCCGCCATGCGGAACGCCCGCACGCGCTGGACTACGTGCGCGAACTGGCCACCGACTGGATTGAACTGCACGGCGACCGCTCGTTTGGCGACGATCAGGCGCTGGTGGGAGGGCTGGCCCGCATCGGCGCACACCGGGTGATGGTGCTGGGCCATCAAAAAGGAAACGACACCAGGGAGAACCTGGCCCGCAACTTCGGCATGGCCCGGCCCGAGGGGTACCGCAAGGCCGAGCGCCTGATGCGCCACGCCGAGAAGTTCGGCTTCCCGCTGGTGACCTTCATCGACACTCCAGGGGCGGAGCCGGGCATCGGCTCCGAGGAGCGCGGGCAGGCCACGGCCATCGCCGAGAGCCTGCTGGCGATGGCTGACCTGGCCACGCCGTCGGTGGCGGTGGTGATTGGCGAAGGCGGCTCCGGCGGCGCGCTGGCCATCGGCGTGGCGGACCGTATCCTGATGCTGGAGAACGCCATCTATGCCGTCGCCTCACCGGAAGCGTGCGCCGCCATCCTCTGGAAGGACGCGGGCCGCGCGCCGCAAGCCGCCGAGACGATGCGCGTCACCGCTACTGACCTGGCCGGCTTCGGCATCGTGGATGAGGTCATCGCGGAAACGGTGCCCGCCCACGAGAACTCGCGGGCAGCCATCCGCGCCACCGGCGCCGCCATCACCCGCCACCTGGACGAACTCCTGGCCACCTACCCGCGTGCCGACCGCGCCGGGCTCGACGCCCTGCGCCGCGCCCGCCACGAACGCTTCCGCCGCATCGGCTCCTGGCGCGAGCGGGTGCCTGTGGGAGACGCGCTCTAGCGTTTACCAGGCGCCTACCCCACCTCTTCCACCGCCAGGTCGATCCAGCCGTGCCGCAGGGCGTAGATGACGGCCTGCGTGCGGTCATTGACCTGGAGCTTGCGCAGGATCGAGGTGATGTTGTTCTTCACCGTCTGGTCGGAGATCAGCAGCATGCTCGCGATCTCCTTGTTGCTGAGACCCTGCGAGACGTAGCCCAGGATCTCGATCTCGCGCGGGCTGAGCGGCGAGTAGTCCTCCGTCTCGATCACGCCCCGCTTGCTGCCGTTGCGCACCTCATCCAGCAGGCGCGCGTGCACGAAGTTCGGCGTCTGCGCCGATTCGTCCGCGCCAGCCACGTGCCGGATCAGGCGCACCAGCTCCTGCATCTCGATCGACTTCGCGGCGAAGGCATCGGCGCCCGCGCGGATGGCGGCAAACAGATGGCCGTCGTCCTCGTGCATCGTCAGGACGATCACGGCCGCCCGTGGCTGCCGCCGCTTGATGGCGCGCGCCACATCGAAGCCGGACATCGTGGGCAGGCTGATATCGAGCAGCACCACGTCAGGCTGGTACTGCTCCGTCGCCTGCAGCGCCGCCGGGCCGTCCGCGGCCTCGGCCACAATCAGCAGGTCGCGTTCTGTCTCCAGGCCCATGCGCACGCCGCGCCGGAAGAGTGGGTGGTCATCAACGACCAGGATCCCAATACGGCTCATGCCTCGTCCCTCCCTTACCCTATTCCTCGTCGTGTTCCGCCAGCGGCAGCGTCGCCAGCACCTGGGTTCCCTTCCCCGGCGCCGACTCAATCTGCAGTGTGCCTCCCAGCAGTTCCGCGCGTTCCCGCATGCCAGGCACCCCCTCGCCGTGACCGGCCGTTGGCCGGATGCGGCGTGGTGGGAACCCCTGGCCGTTGTCGGTGACGGTCAACATGGCGCTCTCCGCACCGACTTCCAGGATGACGTGAATCTCCCGTGCCGCACTGTGCTTGCGGGCGTTGGTGATCGCCTCCTGGGCGATCCGGTAGAGCGCCAGTTCCACATCGTCTGCCAGGCGGATTGGCTGCCCGGTGACCGCGACCGTCACGCCCGGTCCCCAGAGCGGGGCCATGCCCGCCAGCGCCTCCAGCGCCGGGCCGAGCCCCTTCTCCTCCAGCAGGCGCGGCCGCAGCCCGAACATCATGGCCCGCAGCTCATTCAGCGCCTCACGCAGCAACTCCCGCGCGTGCAGCAGTTCTTCCCGCGCGGATTCCGGCGCTCGCTCCAGGGTGGCCAGGGCCAGGTCCACCCCGAACACGGCGGCAGAGAGCGATTGCGCCGGCCCATCGTGCAGGTCGCGCGCCAGCCGCCGCCGTTCGTCCTCGCGCTCCCGCGCCAGGCGTTCGCGCTGGGGGGAGCGCACGTGCACCCGTGCCGCTGTCATGCTGGTCCTTCCCACCTGCGCTCACCAAAAAGAAACGCCGCTCCACGGGGTGGAGCGGCGGGTCCGTGAGGGACAGTATACGCATCTCAGGGGGTGTACGTACACTCGTCGCGGACACTCAGGCGGCAGGTCGCCACCCTCTCGGCAACAGGAAAGAGAAACGGGCAAAGTCGTAGCTGTCCACGTCGTACCCGAGCAGCGAGCGCTCCTCGGCGGTAACGTCACCGGCGCTGACCTGTGCGAACGCTGCCTGGATATCGCGCACGTCCTGCGGCGTCATTGGCGAATCTCCGTGCGCTGGAAACACGAGATCGACCTCGTCGAGCACCGCAACCAGCCGGTCCAGGGAAACGCGGAACGCTTCAGTATCGCTATCCGGGAAGAAGAGATACATCGAGGACAGGTACACCACATCCGCAACGAAGAGCGCCCGCCCGGTGCGATCCAGGAACGTGACGCCACCCTCCGAATGGCCCGGGGTGTGGATCACTTCCAGCACCCGGTT
>JALYWD010000046.1 GCA_030852885.1 Chloroflexota bacterium
CGTGGCCAGCGCGGTCGGGGAGTTGCTGAGCGCGGTGGCGGATTAGCTCAGGAGAACGACTCCCCTATACGCCCGTCCTTGCTCAATCATCCGCGGAAGAAGCTGGCGCGACGGCGGGAGCCACGGGCGTGTCCAGGGCGCGGAAACCTGGCGCAACCAGGGCGTAGACAGCGACGGCAAGAAAGCCACCGGCGACGATGGTCAACACCATCTGCAACCCCAGCGTCTCGACCAGGAAGCCCGCCGCGGCCACGCCCAATGGCGCCGCGACCAGTGCCGTGCCAATAATCGTCCCGAAGACCCGTCCCCTCATCTCGGCCGGCACGCGCTCCTGCAGCACGGTGAAGACGAGGGGGTTGATGGGGCCGCTCCCAAGGCCGGCCAATCCCAGTGCAGCCGCCGCGACCGGGAGGGGAGGGAGGGCCACCAATGCGGCGAGTGGCAGCGCCGTGAGCACCAGCCCGCCCAAAAGCAGTGCGCGGCGCGGCAAACGCTCGCCACGGAGGCTGAAGAGGAGGGAGCCGGCCAGCATGCCCGCGCCAAAGCTTGCCAGCAGGATGCCCAGGGCCGTGGCGCTCCCGTAGATGCTCATACCGTAGACGGGGAGGATGACCGCGAACAAGGGAGCCCCCAGTAAGTTGAGGCCCACGGCGGCTGTCGTCATCGCCCGCAGGAAGCGATCCTGCCGTAGCACCTGCCAGCCCAGCGCGATATCGTCCCGGTACCCGCCCGATACCCGCTCGGTCGACGTGAAGAGCGCGGGAACCGCACGGGCGACGAGGGCCGCCGAGAGTGCGAAGGTGGCCGCATCGACCCACAGCACAGACGTGATGCCGACGACCGCGACCAGCACTCCGCCCAGCAGTGGCCCGGCCAGCCCGGCGAGATTCTCCAGGCTGTGGTACGCCCCGTTGGCTCGCTCCAGGCTCACGCGGGCGCTGGCCGCCACGTCTGGCAGCAGTGCCTGCCGGGCGGTCACCCCGGGTGTGTCCAGCAGTGCGCCGAGGAAGACCAACAGCAGCAAGATGGCGATGGGGAGGCCGACGCTCCGGTAGAGGAGCGGGATCAGGGCGATGGTCACCCCGCTCAGCAGATCGGCGAGGATGCTGGTGCGCCGGGGTCCAAGGCGGTCGACGACGGCGCCGCCCAGGAACGCCGCGAGGACAGCGGGCAGCACGGTAGCTACACCGACGATTCCCGTGAGGACTGCGCTGCCCGTGGTCGCCAGCACGAACCAGGGAATCGCCAGTGCGGTGAGCTGGTTGCCCATCAGGGAGATCCCGCTGGCGCCCATCAGGGCCCAGAGGGGGCGAGGGTTGGCGGCGCCGGATGTCGCGCCGGGTGATGACGACAGGGCAACCTCCTCGAGTGTGGGGTGGGCTGCCGGACGCTCTTGCTCCCCTGTCCGGCTCACTGACGGCGGATGATTAGATTAGTAGAGTATGCAGCGAAAGAACGCGACCGGAACGGGCAGCCAGGCGAAGCTCCGCCTGACGTAGCCTGTGGCATGACTGGACGAGGAGCAACGCACGTTGGACACGTTGAGCATCGAGCCGAACCAGCCCAAGAGCCCTGGCGCGTCGTCCGCCGAATGGGGCCCAGATGTCAGCGAAGATACGCGCGACGCCCTGGCCTCCCGGCTGGAAGAGCAGGCCGCGGACCCCTTCCTGCAGCGCATCGCGGCCCAGGCGCTCGCATTGCTCGACCTTGCTCCTGGAGAGCGGGTCCTGGAGCTGGGGTGCGGCACGGGGGTCTTTCTACCGGCTCTTGCCGCCGCCGTGGGGCCCAACGGACAGGTCGTCGGGATTGATCACAATCAGGGGTTCCTGGAGGAGGCGCGGCAGCGGGTCGAGACTGCCGGCGCCAGCACGCTGGTGACGCTTGAGGCAGCGGATGCCGAGCGGCTGCCCTACCCGGCGGCCAGCTTCGATGCGGTCCACGTGGAGCGGGTGCTGATGCACCTGGAGGACCCGGACGCGGCCCTGCGGGAGGTGTGCCGGGTGCTCAAGCCGGGGGGCCGCTTCGTCGCGGCGGAGCCCGACTCGGCCGGGGTGCGGACGGATCACCCGGACGATCCGGAGGCCATGGCGCT
>JALYWD010000049.1 GCA_030852885.1 Chloroflexota bacterium
ATCATCGCCCAGATGCTCTTCCTGGCCCACGAGGACCCGGATCAGGACATCAAGCTCTACATCAACTCACCGGGCGGCGTGATCTACTCCGGCCTGGCCATCTACGACACCATGCAGATGATCAAGCCCGACGTGCAGACCTACTCCATGGGCTTCAGCGCCAGCATGGGCGCGGTCCTGCTGGCGGGTGGCTCGGCGGGCAAGCGCTACGCGCTGCCGAACGCGCGCATCCTCATCCACCAGGGCTCCGGCGGCTTCAGCGGCGCCATCCCGGATATCGAGGTGGCCGCGCGGGAGACGCTGACCCTCTCCGCAAAGTGCATCTCCATCCTTGCGGCGCACAGCGGCCAGACCTTCGAGAAGGTGAAGCGCGACGCCGACCGCGACTTCTACATGACCGCCCAGGAGGCCAAGGCCTACGGCATCATCGACGAGGTGCTGGAGCCGGTGCACAGCGTGGCGGCGCCCGCTGGGGCGTAGGGCAGATGCTTCGCTGAGGGAAGACGCGCTGAGGCACGCGCGTGAGCGCGTCTTCCCTGGTGTACGATCTCCTGGCTTGTGAAATCACCCCCTGGCAGTCGCGAGTGGGGAGCCCGATGTATGACTGGAGTCGGTATGGTTCCCACCACCGTCGCTGCTCCCGCTTGCTCCTTCGCCACCGCCGGCACCCGCCGTCGGTTCGTGGCCCTGCTGATAGCACTGTCGCTGGGAGGAGGGCTGACCACCCACGCCGGCGAGGTGGCGGCCGAACGCCCACGCGAGCGGCTAAGTCGCCGTACCAGGCAGCGCCAACGGCGCCGGCGCAATCGGGTCCAGAACACAAAACCGCAGCGGAACAACACGTCTCGCAAGGACGTGGGCGCGATACCCCCGTTCCCGGTCCGTTTTGTTGGGCAATTCGTCGATGCCAATCTGCTGCAGCCCGTAGGGACCGCCCTCGATAGCAGCGGCAACGTCTACGTCGTTGACGAGAGTACCGCGGTCATCTGGAAGCTCACGAATACGTTGCAGTACATCAAGTTCTGGGGAGCGCAAGGCGGCGGTGATGGCCAGTTCATCTATCCCAACTTCGTCGCCGTCGATCGTACCGATGCCGTCTACGTCGTCGACCAGGGCAACGCCCGCATCCAGAAATTCACCAGCGATGGCGTGTTCATTACCAAGTGGGGCGAGCAGGGCGCTGGCCCCGGTCAGTTCAGTCCGCCTCTCGGCGGGATTGCCACCGACAGCGCGAACAACGTCTACGTCGCCGACCAGGGCAACTTCCGCATCCAGAAATTCACGAGCGAGGGGGACTTCCTGACCGCTTGGGGAAAGGGCACCACGGCTCCTGGAGGGTTCCAGGAAGCGGAAGGCATCGCCATCGATGGGGAGAACTACGTCTACGTCGCCGATGGGAATATCAACCGGATCCAGAAGTTCGATGATGAAGGCCGCCTCATCACACTCTGGGCGACCGCAAAACCCGGCTCAGCAAACTTCAAGGAGACATACGGCCTGGCCTGCGGTGGTGGCAACATCTTCGCAACCGATCACCAGGGACATAGCGTGAGGGTGTTCGACAGCACGGGCACATTGCGCGGCGCATTTGGCTCCAGCGAGAACGGGAGCGATTTCGGTATCCATACGCCCAGCGGTATTGCCGTTGACCAGGCCGGCAATATCTTCGTCATCGACGAGTACAACGCCCTCGTCAAGAAATTCGCTCCCAACTAGCGAGTCACGACAGGCAAACTCGACGCAATGGCAACGGCTTCCGTGCGGCAGCAACCGTCGCGGGCGCGGAGTCTGTTCCGGCGCTGCCCAGTGACAGCGCGGCGTCTCCCCTCGTCAGAGCGCTTTGCCTTCGCTCGACAGCGCCGCCATTTCAGCGGCAACCAGCTCACGGTCAGGTTCGTAGGCGGGCAGGCCATCGACGCTGGCGGCGTTGTTGGCCGCCATGTAGCGGGCCTTCCAGTCTGGGCCGTCATTCTCCAGCTTGTTCTCGCTCCAGCGCAGGAGTTGATCCCGTTCGGCCATCATCTCCATGCGGGGCACCCCGAAGCCGCAGGAATCGCTGATGCGCGTCACATCCACCAGCACGATGCCCCGTGCCAGCGGGCGCTGCACATCATCCAGCGTGAAGCCCGCCAGCAGATCGCCGTACTCCGGCGCGTCTTCCGGGATGGGGCGCCCGGTGCCGTGGAAACGCATGATCTTCGGCGCGCCGGTGAAGGCGCAGAACATCACCACAATGCGCCCGTTCTCCTGCAAGTGGGCCACGGTCTCCGCGCCACTGCCCACCAGATCGACGTAGGCCATCGTTCGCTCATCGAGGACACGAAAGACCCCGGAACCGCCCTTCGGGGAGACATTGACATGCCCGGCGAGGTCGTTCGGCGCGGTGGCCACGAAGAACATCGGCTGCTTTTCCAGCCATCTCTGGATCGTGGCGTCAATCGAGTCGTAGGTGCGTCCCACCGGAGTTTCCTTTCCTGGCGCGCTGCCATATCACCTGAGCAGGTCATGCGCACGCAGCGTTGTGCGAAACCGGAAGGGTCATTATGGCTGGGAGATGGGGGTGCGCGGCAAGAGCAAGGGTGATCTTCCAGCGCTGGGGGCGGCATGTCACCTTTCTTGTGCCCCCGTCGTCTCCTGAGTGACGACGCAGCCTGCGGTGAGGAATAGTAGGACCTCGCCGCCTCCGCCCAATTGCCGGACACCCCTGAGCGAATGGAGATATGGAATGAGGCCGCAATGACCATGATGAAGGCAGTCCGCGTTCACGACCGGGTGGGCCCGGAAACGCTCGTCCATGAAGATGCCCCCATGCCGACCCTGGCGCCAGGAGATGCCCTGGTGCGCGTCCACGCCGCCGGCATTTCCCCGGCCGAATTCACCTGGCAGATCTGGGAGACGCCCGATGGGCGCAGCCGGCTGCCCGCCATTCCCAGCCATGAAGTCTCCGGCGTGGTGGCAGCCGTAACGCCCGAGGTCCAGGATGTGGCCATCGGCGATACGGTCTACGCCCTGGCCGACTTTTTCCGGGACGGCGCAGCCGCCGAGTATATGGCGGTTCGTGCCGCCGACCTCGCGCCGAAGCCGCGCACCCTTGACCACGCCCAGGCAGCGGCAACGCCGCTTTCCGCCCTGACCGCGTGGCAAGCACTCTTCGATCACGCACACCTCTCGCGTGTGCAGCGCGTGTTGATTCACGGCGCCGCGGGCGGCGTCGGTAGCTTTACCGTCCAACTGGCCCGCTGGCGCGGGGCGCACGTGATCGGGACCGCCTCTGCCCGCAACC
>JALYWD010000054.1 GCA_030852885.1 Chloroflexota bacterium
CAGATCTTGCGCAGGTAGGTGGTGGTGCCGATCGAGAACAGGAAGAGGAAGTTGTAGCCAAGGTAGGTCAGGTAGAGCAGCCAGATATTCTGGGAGAACGCGAAACCGAGGAACACCACCAGGTGCATGCAGTACCCGGCCGTCAGCACCCGCTTCTCACCGTAGCGGTCCACCATCTTGCCCACCCAGCCGCCGGTCCGCCAGTTGATGATGGCGGAGACGATCAGCAGGACCGTTAGCTCCAGCGCGTTGACGCCGAACTCCTCCACCAGCACGAAGGGCGCGAAGGCGAAGTAGATCTGTTGGCGGGAGCCATCGAAGAAGGTCAGCCAGTAGTAGAGGCCGTACTCCTTGCGCCAGGTAATGCGCGGCGCAACCCGGGCCTCCGCCTTCGCGTTCGCGGAGACGGGGAAACGGTAGACCACCGCCGCGCCGACAAAGGCGCAGATGCCGGTGAGCACGTAGAGGCCGCGCAGGAATGGCCCCTGGTGCGCCTCCAGGCTGCCGAAATACCACTCCACCCCGACCAGAACCGCCAGCGTGAAGATCAGCGCCACGATGGTGCCGGCGAACCCGATCGAGCGGAAGCGCCCCAGCACCGCGCCCTCTTCGCCCCGCTTCGCCAGCGAGAGCCCCAGCGCATCCTGCAACTGCAGCCAGGAGTGGTAGCCAATACTGGCGATCAGCGTCGGGATGATCAGGCCAGTAAACGAGTTCACTCCCGCGAACAACAGGTACCCAACCCCGGCGATGGCCAGGGCGATCGCGGTGGCACTGGCCAGGCCACGCCGCAGCAGAACGGCGCTGACGAAGATCAGCAGGAACCCGGGTAACTCGCGAATGGCGATCAGGTAGCCATTCAGCGCGCCGTCCATCCCGATCTCATCAAAGAAGAAGTTCGGCGAGATCGTCTGCGGGATGTTGATCATGATCGTGGCCAGGAATGTCGTGATTCCCAGCAGGGTGAAACCCCGGGCCAGTTGCGATGCAGACAGCTCCCCGTGCTGCTGCGGCGGGCCCGCGTTCTCTGGAGTGACGGCGACCACCGGTGTGCCTTTCCCAATCCCGGCCGCAACACGGCGGCGCTTCCATGCGGGAAGTATCCGTCAGTCGTCAATGCCGCGCTCCGGCGCGCAAGGGCCTGGCGTGCGTTGACGTGCGTTTTCGCTCCATGTAACATTCAGTTCATCTACACGGGCGGAAATTTGGTTGGAGACACCTCACTGTGCCCGTGAATGTGTGTCATATGTGTCGTATTGGTACCGGTGTTGCAGATATGCAATGACGCCGGCGCCACATTGGGGGCCTGCAAGGAGGCACGAGTGGCTGAGGCTGCTTCTCCACAATATGTCCCGGCCCTGCGCAAGGGACTGGCGCTGCTGGAGCTCCTGGCGGACCACGGGTCCATGAGCCTGGCCCAGGTGGAGCGCGAATCCGGCCTGAACCGCACCATGGCCTACCGCCTGCTGCGCGTGCTGGCCGAGCTCGGCTATGTCGAGCACGATCCCGTACGCCACCAGTTCGGGCTGGGCGCCCGGCTGCTGGGCCTGGGCGCGGCCACGGCCCAGCGCATGACCCTCGCGGAGATCGCCCGCCCCTGCCTCGATGCCGTGCGCTCAGACCTGCAGGAAACGGTGGCGCTGGGCATTCTCGCGGGCAACCAGGTCATCTACCTCGGCATGCTGCCCGGCGCCGATGCCCTTGACCTGGCGGCGCCCATGTCGCTGCGTGACGCGGCGCACTCCACCGCGGTGGGCAAGGCGATCCTGGCCTTCCTGCCGGAGGCCCAGCGCGCGAGCCGCCTGGCTGACCTGGCGTCCCTCTCCGCGATCACGCCCGCCACCATCGTGGACCCGCGGGCGCTCGATCTGGACCTGGCGCGAACCCGCGAGCGTGGCTACGCCCTGGAAGATGAGGAGAACACCGCTGGCACACGCAGTGTTGCCGTGCCCGTGCTGGATGTGCGCGGGCTGCCCGTGGCGGCCCTGGCGCTCGCCGGGCCGGTGGATCGCATCGATCTTGGTCGGGCCGACCGCATGGCGGCGCGCCTCTGGCGGGCCAGCCGCGAGGTCTCTCGCCGCATGGATACCGCACCAGAGCAGCTCACCGCCTGAGCGCCTGGCTGCACAGCAGAGAACGCCAAAACGGGATACCCTGAGAGGGCGCGGCGCCTGCCGCGCCCTCTCAGCTATGGAAGGGACCACGGGCGAGACACGCAGATGAGCACGATCGATACCCCGGCAGCCGCGACAGACCTCTTTGCCCAGGCCCAGGAGGTGCTGGCAGGCGGCGTTTCCGCCTCCATGCGCATCAACCCCTACCTGGGCCGCCCGCTCTACACCCAGCGCGGCTCGGGCGCATACCTCTTCGACCTCAATGGCACGCGCTACATTGATTACAATATGTCAAATGGCGCCGCCCTGCTGGGGCACGATCACCCAGCGGTGAAAGCGGCCGTGCTGCATGGCGTGGAGCTGGGCATCATCTGCGCGGCGGAAACCCCCTTCCACGAGGAGTTGGCCGCGCGCCTGGTCGAGATCATCCCCGCCGCCGAGCGCGTGCGCTTCTCCAGCGTCGGCAGCGAGGTCACCCTGGTGGCGCTGCGTATAGCCCGCAACGCGACCGGGCGGAGCAAATACCTGAAGTTCGATGGCCACTTCCACGGCCTCACCGAGCCGTGGCTCTACCGCCCGGATGACCCGCTGGCCGAGCATCGCGAGATCGTGCCCTCCTCCGGCGGCGTGCCTGCCTCTGGCGCGGCCGATGTCGTGATGGTGCCCTGGAACGACGTGGCGGCCTTCGAGGCGGCGATGGCGCGGCACGGGGATGAGCTGGCGGCGGTCATCTGCGAGGGGATCCACTTCAACGCCGGCTGCATCCCGCCCGAACCGGGCTTCCTGGAGCTGATCCGCGCCCGCTGTGACGAGCACGGCGCGGTCTTCATCATGGATGAAGTGCTCTCCGGATTCCGCACCGCCCTGGGCGGCGTGCAGGCGCAGTTCGGCGTCACGCCCGACCTCACCACCCACGCCAAGGCCCTGGCGAACGGCATGCCCCTCTCCTCCGTCTCCGGCAAGGA
>JALYWD010000062.1 GCA_030852885.1 Chloroflexota bacterium
ATGCTACATATGATCGGTAGACTTGGCTGGTGGTGTATGACCCTCAATGAATGAGGGTGAGATCACGTCCGTCCAGCCATACAGGTGACACCTAGGGCCCGCATCCTCCTAGAGCGACCGGCAGTAGGCGATCGCACAACGTGTCCAGGATTGGCCTCGTTTGCCGATCCACAAGTAACGGCATGGCAGATCGGTTTGCCCAATTCCCGGGCGCTCTCCAGAACTCACTCACTCAACGGGGTGGTGAGTGAGTCTTTGCGTCGGGCAGGGTCCGGGTGCGCGTGAATCGCGGCAGACTCGTGCCGGCCGTGGCGGTCTCCGGCACCGCCGCCGGGTGCTCCTGCGCGGTGGGTCTTCAGGCTGGCGGCATGCCAACCCTGGCGGGTCACGCTGCTCCAGGTGCTTCGTGGAGCAAGCAGAAGCCCCGCTCCCGGTGCTCCGGGAACGGGGCTTGAAGTGGGTGTCGCTTTGACCTACCCGAACGCAATCGTCAGCGGGTTCTCCAGGTAGCGCCTGACCACCTGCAGGAAGCGCGCGACTTCCGCGCCGTCGGTGACGCGGTGGTCAGCGGAGAGCGTGATGTTCATGCGCTTGCCCGGCACGATCTCGCCGTCCTGCACCACAGGCACGTTCTTGATGGAGCCGATGGCCAGGATCGCCGCCTGCGGCGGGTTGATGATGGCGATGAACTCCTCGACATCGAACATGCCGAGGTTGGAGATGGTGAAGGTGCCGCCCTGGTACTCGTCCGGGGTGAGGCCACCCTTGCGGGCGCGACCGATGCGGTCCTTCGTCATGCGCGCAATGGAAATGAGCCCCATCTTGTCGGCATCCGGGATGAACGGCGCGATCAGGCCGTCGTCGAGCGCCACCGCCACGTTGATGTCGATATTCGGATGCTCGATCAACTGGTCGTTTTCCAGCGACGCGTTCAGGTTCGGGAACTCGCGCAGGGCCAGCGCCGACGCCTTCACGACCAGGTCGTTGAAGGAGACCTTGCCATCCTCCGGCGCCTGCTCGTTGATCATCTCGCGCAGTTCGCCCGCCTTGATCATGTCCACTTCCACGGTGACGTAGAAGTGCGGTGCGTTTGCCTTGGATTCCAGCATGCGGCGGCCGGTGGTGCGGCGAATCTTGCTCTGCTCGTGCGGGATGCCCGCCGGGCGGCCGGAGGGGCCAGGGATCGGCGTGGTTACAGGAGCCGGTGCGGCGGCTGGAGCGGGAGCAGCAACCGCGGCGGGTGCTGCTTCCGGAGCCGGAGCGGGCGCGGCAGCCGGGCGCGGTGCGCCAGTCAGCAGCGCACTGATGTCATCGCGCACGATGCGGCCCCCAGGGCCGGTGCCCGCGATGCCGGAGAGATCGATGCCGTGCTCGGCGGCGAGGCGCTTGACCAGGGGGGAGGCGCGCAGGCGCTCACCGGATGCCGCCACCAGCGGCTCGCTCGGGACAACGACCGGGGCAGCCTCGGTGCGCCCGTTCGACGCGGCGGCAACCGGCTCCGGGGCAGCGACGGCTTGCGCGGCTTGTGCTGCCGGCGCGGCGTGTGCCGCTGGCTCTGCCTGGGCCGCCGGAGCCGGAGCCGCTTCCGGTGCGGGCGCAGCGACATCCGCGCTCTCTTCACCGATAGCCGCGATGGCGGAGCCAATGGGGACCGTGGCGCCTTCCTCAACATAGAGCTTCGAGAGGACGCCGGCTTCCTGGGACTCAATTTCGAGCGAAACCTTGTCAGTCTCGATTTCCGCCAGCGGATCGCCGACGTTGATCTCGTCGCCGACCTGCTTCAGCCAGCGTAGGAGGGTTCCCTCCTCCATGGCATCACCCATCTTGGGCATGATGACGGTCGGCATCGACTTATCCCTTTCGGTAGAGCACGCGGTGCGCCGCGTCGATAATCTGCTGTTCGTTCGGGAAGGCGGCAATTTCCAGGTTGCGGGCGTAAGGCGCTGGGGCTTCTGCGCCACTGACACGCTCCACCGGAGCATCGAGATCGTCGAAGGCCTGCTCCTGGATGATCGCGGCCACCTCGGAGGCAACGCTGAACCAGCGCCACTGCTCCTGCACCACGACACAACGGTGCGTCTTGCGGACCGATTCAACGAGCGTTTGCTCATCGAACGGGCGGATCGAGCGCAGGTCCACCACTTCGGCGGAGATTTGCTCTTCGGCCAGCTTGTCCGCCACGCGCAGGAGCATGTTCACCTGGCGGCCATAGCCAACCAGCGTCACATCGGTGCCTTCGCGGGCAATGCGCGCCTTGCCGAATGGCACCACGACATCGCCATCGGGCACCTCACCCTTGGTGCCGTAGAGTGCGCCCGCCTCCAGGAAGATCACCGGGTCTGGATCGCGAATCGCTTCCAGCATCATCCCCTTGGCGTCCGCCGGGGTAACGGGCGAGACAACCTTGAGCCCCGGGAAGTGACCGTAGAACCCTTCCAGGCTGTGCGTGTGCTGGGCGGAAAGCTGCACACCGCCGCCGTTGGGGCCGCGGATCACCATGGGCACGGAGACCTGGCCGCCGGAGAAGTAGCGCAGCTTGGCGGCGTTCTGGATGATCTGATCAACAGCCTGGAACGAGAAGTTCCAGGTCATCATCTCCACGATAGGGCGCATGCCCATCATGGCCATGCCGATCGCCGCACCGGTGAAGCCGCCCTCGGCGATGGGCGTGTCCATCACGCGCTTCGGGCCGAACCGCTCGAGCAGCGTGTCCGTGACGAGGTGGGTGCCGCCGTAGACCCCGATATCTTCGCCCAGGACGACGACCGAGTCGTCCCGTTCCATTTCATCTGCCATCGCGGAGCGGAGCGCCTCGCGATAGGTCATGACCGTCATGCGTCCTCCGAGCTGAGTGACTGGGGCATGCCTAGCCGTGCGCGCCGTCCGCGGCCACGGAGTCGGCGTAGACATCGGTGTAAAGCTCATCGAGCGACGGGTCCGGGCTCTCCTCGGCGAAGCGCACCGCCTCGTCGACAAGTTCCTTGGCCCCGGCCTTGATCTCGTTCAGCTTCTCGTCGTCCACCCCCATCTCCAGCAGGCGCACCTCGAGGATGCCAATGGGGTCCCGCTTGCGCCACTCCGCGATCTCTTCCTTGGTGCGGTAGCGCTCCAGGAAGTCAGCAGCGCCGTGTGGAGCCAGGCGGTAGGTGTGGACTTCCAGGGCGTAGGGCTTGCCGGTTTCGCGCACCATCTTCGTCGCGCGCTCGGCCACCTCCAGCACGGCGAAAAGGTCCATGCCGTCCACGTCCTCGTGCTCGATGCCGTAGGAATCGAACTTGGCGGAGAGGTCAGTCATGGCCGTGGCGCGTTCGACGCTGGTGCCCATGCCGTAGTTGTTGTTTTCCAGGATGAAGAGGGTCGGGTTCATGCCATCGCGGCCCCACAGCCCAGCCAGGTTGGCGGCCTCGTGGAACGCGCCGTTGTGGATGGCGCCATCGCCCAGGTAGAGCTGGACGATGCCATCTTCATTCTTGTAGCGGAGCGCGTAGGCCATGCCCACGCCCAGCGGGATGTGCCCGCCGACGATGCCGTAGCCGCCCCACAACCCGTTCTCAACATCGAACAGGTGCATGGAGCCGCCCTTGCCCTTCACGATGCCGGTGCCCTTGCCGTAGATCTCGGCCATCACCGCGTTCGGGTCGCTGCCGAGCAATAGCGCATGGGCATGGTCACGGTAGGCGGTGATGACCTTGTCCATATCCTGGTAGTAGTGAATGAGTCCGGTGGCCACGGCCTCCTGGCCACTGTACAGGTGGAGGTATCCGCCAACCTTGCCGGTGCGGAAGCCACGTTGCGCGGCGTCCTCGAAGAGGCGGATTTCATTCATCTTGCGGTAGAGGTCCAGGTAGACCTCGGTGCCCAGTTCTGGGGCGGCTCCGTTGCTCGATTCAACTGCTACGGGCCCGTCGTCAGCAGACGACGCCTTTCTTCTCCGGCTCTGGCCCTTCGTCGTTGACATGCCCTCGCCTCTCGCGCCTCCGGCGGGTTGCGCCCGTGGTCGCATCCTGGATAGCAATACTCGTGTCCGCGGACACACGAAAACTGGGCGGCCTGGCGACCAGCCTTTCGGTGAAGTGTACCGTACCTCTTTGCTTGACCGGCCGCGGGAAATTGTGCAGATTGTTCAATGTTCAGGCGCGAGAATGCGCTCCAGGACCAGGCGCGTGTGTTGCTCCACGAAGTAACGCCGACCAGCTTCCGCCACCTGTTGCGCCACGGCCGGTCCATGCAACAGGCGCAACGTGGCGGTCGCGAAGGGGGCCGGGTCGTCGGCCAGCAGGGCGTGGACCCCATGCGCAAGCGCCAGCCCTTCCGCGCCGATAGTGGTGGCGACGAGGGGGCGGCCCACGGCCAGGGCCTCCAGCGATGTGAAGTAAGGGCCCGCTCCGGCTCGCAGCGGCGCAATCGCCACGTGAGCATCGCGATACCAGGGCTCCACGTCCGCCACGGGGCCAATCAGTTCCACGCCGGCCTGCCCGGCCAGGCGCTGCAGGGCTGCCCCGGCGCCCTCACCGGCAATGCGCAGGCGCACCGGGCGATGCGCGCCTGC
Source organism: Chloroflexota bacterium (assembly GCA_030852885.1). Classification (GTDB taxonomy): domain Bacteria; phylum Chloroflexota; class Chloroflexia; order Thermomicrobiales; family UBA6265; genus JACCXM01. The sequence goes on from JALYWD010000062.1 coordinate 4,550, forward strand.
CTGGATACGCGGCAGGATGGTGCTGCAGAAGCGCAGCATGGCGTCGGCGTTTTCCTCCGTGCCGAGATCTCCCACGAAGAGCAGGGTGTAGTCCCCGCGCGTGGGCGGGGGAAAGAGCGTGAAGTCCGGTTCGGGCAGGGTTTCCGGCAGTACCACGACGCTGGCCCGCGCCGGTGCGCGCTCCTGGAGAGCCTGCTGATCCCCGGTCCAGGCCACAAAGACGCGAGAGTAGTTGGCCAGGGCATCATCCTCAGCCCGCCGAGTCTCCGTTTCCACGGCGAGCCAACGCTCCGTCTCCTCCAGGTGGCCTTCGGCACGGGTCAGGCGGGCCAGACTGCGGGCACGGCGCGACCGGAGCGGGCCCAGATCGACCTGGCGTACTCCGGCGGTGGCCAGCCACGGGACAGCCGACGGCGCTGATTCCAGCCGCGCGACGTGGACGACATCAAATCGCTCCTCAGAGGCAAGAGGCGCGCCACTGCGCGGCCAGACGATGCGCTCCAGCGTGGCCGCGAGTTCCGGGGCAAGCGGCTGCACAGCCTCGCCGGCATGGGGCGTCAACAGCAGCGTCACCCGGTAGTGCGTAGCAAGCGCTGCCAGGATGCTCGCGGCGCGCATGGCCACGCCACTTCCGGACAGCGCAGGCGTAACCTGGCTGACGTAGAGCAATTTTGGTTGATGTGTCTTACCTGCCGGCATGGTGCGCCTGTTGCAGACGGGTGAGATCGGCGTAGCGTCCCGTCCGGGAGCATGCAGGAGTCAGGATGGAGATCCCCCACGCAAACGGGTCAGGACCGATCAGGGCATGTGCTGGGCGATGTGCTTGGGCGAAAACCGGGCAGCTTGCCGGTACCCAGCTTACACCGTGAACATGGATACCGTGCACGCGGAGATTAAGCGTCAACGGGTTGGCCGCTCGTCGTACCCCTGGGACCGTGTGCGGGAGCACCTCCAGTCCAACCCACGGGAAACTGACGGTGCGGGGTGTGCAAATCGCCGGGGGCGCCGTGCTAGCCGCGCTCGCCTGCTGTATCCGCGTTGGCTGATGGTCGGTCGCCTTGTGCCCCTGGAGGCGCACGGCTCTGGCACGATGCGTGCATTGGCTACAGCGTTCCCGGGGCATCGTGCCCTTTTGCAAGACAGGAGCAATGACACATGACGGACGGTACCGGAGACAAGATCCGCGGCACGGTCGAGGAGAAGAAGGGCGAGGTCAAGCAGGCGGTTGGTGATGCGACCGGTGATGATCGCCTGAAGGGCGAAGGGATGCTCGACGAGGCCAAGGGCAAGGCCGAGAAGTTCCTGGGCGATATCAAGGACAAGGTAGAGGATATCGGGGACGACGCGGAGCGCCGGGCCAAGTCCTCCTAACGCCCTGCTGTTTTCAGCGCCCGGTTCAGGGGCGCTGAAGCCCACTCAGGACTTCAGCGCCCCTGCCGTAATCCCCTCGATGAAGCGGCGCTGCAGCACCAGGTAGAGCGCCACGATCGGGATCATCGCAATCGTCACGCCAGCCGCAATCAGCCCGCGGTCCGCCGTGAAGCGCCCGAAGAAGAACATCGTGCCCAGCGACACCGGGCGTAGCTCCTCGCGCTGCACGAAGATCAGCGGCATCGCGAACTGGTTCCACGTCCACATGAACTGGAATACGATCAGCGTCGCCATCCCCGGCCAGGAGAGCGGCAGCATGATGTTGCGAAACACCTGCCACTCATTCGCGCCGTCCGTGCGGCCGGCGTCTGCCAACTCCCCGGGCAACCCCCGGAAGAACCCCCGCATCAGGAAAATGCCGAAGGGCAGGCGTATCGCAATGGCCGGCAGGATGAACGCCCAGTACGTCTCCAGGATGCTGAAATCCCGCAGCAGATAGTAGAGCGGGATCATCACCGACTGGAAGGGGATCATCAGCCCCAGCAGGAACAACACGAAGATGCCGTTCCGCCCCGGCAGCGGCAACTGGGCCAGCGCATACCCCGCCAGGCACGAAAGCGCGACGACGCCCAGCACGATGGCCAGGCTGTAGATGGCGCTGTTCAGGATGTACTGGGAGAAGCGCCCCACAGTCCATGCCTCCACCAGGTTGGTGGGGTCCAGGCTGCTCGGCGGGCCGAAGGGATCGGCGGCAATCTCCCGCGAGGTCTTGAACGCGGAGAACCAGATCCAGACGAAGGGCATCAGGAACACAAAGAAGAAGAAGATCAGGATGACGTAGGTGACGATGTTGCCGCCGAACCGCGCGAACCAGGGGCGCTTGCGCTCGACAGCGGTGATCTGCGATCCGGTCCCGTCAATGGCGATAGCCACGGCCTAGCCCTCCCGCTGCTCACGCAGGCGAATGAACGCCACGGAGGCCACCAGCGCGACGACCGTCATCACCAGGGAGAGCGCGGAGGCGTATCCGACGCGGTTCTGGGTGAAGGCTTCCGTGTAGGTCAGGGTGGCGATCACCTCTGTCGCGTTCGCCGGGCCACCTCCCGTCATCACGAAGATGATGTCGAAGACATTGAAGCCACCAATCAGCAGGAGCGCCGTCACCACGTTGATAACGTTGCCTAACTGCGGCACTGTCACGTCCTTGAAGCGCTGCCAGCCATTTGCGCCGTCGATCGTCGCCGCTTCCAGCAGATCCCTGCTCACGTTCTGCAGCCCGGCCAGGAAGACGACAAAAACGAAACCCACCTCCGCCCAGATGGCCGCCACCAGGACGGCGTACAGCGCAACACTCGGGTCTCCCAGCCAGCCACGGGTGAAATCACCCAGGCCGACTGCCTTGAGCAACTTGTTCAGGTTGCCGAAGATCGGGTTGTAGATCCAGCTCCAGATAATGCCGATCACAACCGCCGAAAGCACCTGCGGCATGAAGAAGACGGTGCGGAAGAGGTTAAAACCGCGCGGCCTGCGCCAGAGCAGCATCGCCAGCATCAGCCCAATGGCCATCGGCGCAATCGTGCCGACGATCACCCACGTCACGTTGTTCCGCAGCGAAGTCCAGAGCAGGGGATCACGAATCATCTCCTGGTAGTTATCCAGGCCAATGAAGTTCTTGGTGGGGCGCACCCCATTCCAGTCGGTCAGGGAAAAGTAGATCGTCTGAATAAAGGGAAAGCCAACAAAGATCAGGTACAGGAGCATCGCAGGCAGCACAAAGAATACGCCCGCGCGGTATCGGTTCCACCAGCGCTGGGCTGGCGAAAGTCGTGGCGCCGCGAAAGCTGTGGGCTGCGCAATCATCGCAATACCGCTCCGGAGGAAAACGGGCAGGGGACAGGACCTCCTGTCCCCTGCGGTATGGCTATGAAGTGGGGGTAGCGTCCGCTGCCGGCATGCCCTCTTCCCAGGCAGCCTGCAGATCCGCTGCCTGCTGCTCGGCAGTCTTGTCGCCGTTCAGCATGGCCTGGAAACCGTTCAGCATCACATCATTGAACGCCGGGGACGTCATGACATCGATGTTGTAACCGAACTGTGCGCCGCTGTCGCCAGCCTCCTGCAGCACCGTCACAATCTGGGCCGTGACTGGATCGATCTCGATCGCACTGGCGTCGAACTCAACCGGCACGAAGTACTTCGCTTCGCCCAGCCACTGCTCCACCGCCTCCTGGGAGAAGAGGGAGTCGATGAAGGCCGCAGCCTCATCCGGGTGCTCGGTGGCGGCGTTGATGTAGTAGGCGGACCCGACGCCAGAGATCCAGGTTGGCTCGTTGCCTTCCTTGATCAGCGGGAACGGCACGAACACTACTTCCTGGTCCGGCATGTTCGTGGCAATTTCGCCCGCAATCCAGGAACCGGTCGTGTTCAGCAGCGCTTGGCCGGTGTAGAAGATCGCCGTGCCGTCGTCGTAGATAATGGCGTTCGCGTCAGGCGAGAAGCAGCCAGCGTCGCGCATGGTCTCGAAGTACGCGCTGATCGCCTCGGTGATCTCCGGGGTATCCCAGCGGCCATTCTTGTTGACCAGGAGATCGCGCATCGCCTCCGGGCCAATGTTCTGGTTGGCCGTCATGGAGAACTGGTGGAACGCGGACCACCCCGGGTTGTTCGCAAACGCGATCGGGATGTAGCCCTTTTCCGCAGCCGCGCCACAGAAGGCCACCATCTCCTCGAGTGTGGTGGGAACCGTCAACCCTTCCTGGTCGAGCAGAGTCTTGTTGGCGTACATGCCGATCAGGTCGGTCTGCAGCGGCATGCCGTACAGGACGCCGTCCAGGGTGGTCGCCTCCAGGGCCGGCGGGGAAACCCGCTCATCCCAGCCGAACTCAGACGCATAGTCCGTCAGCGGCAGCAGGAATCCGGCTTCCGCCAGCACACCAGCGTAACCCGGGCCGGCGTCGTAGAAGATGACATCCGGGCCGGAGCCAGAGGAGATCGCGGTGTTCACCGTATCTCGCATCTGGTCGGTGCTGAACGCCTCACGCACGATGGTGACGTTCGGGTTGGCCTCCATGAAGGCCCCATAGATGGCATCAGCCACCGCAGATTCTTCCGGAACCGTAAATTGGTCCCAAACGCGCAGTTCCACCTGCTCCTGCGCCCCGGCCTGGCCCAGCAATGGGCCTACCATGAGGCTACAGAGCAGGGCGACGGCTGCGACCATCATCCCCACGGGGCGAATTCGTTGCATCGCTGCACACTCCCGTCCTCAGAACGACCAGCTACGCTGCCTTGCGGCCACGTGGCGCCCGCGCATCCGCGCGCCGGCTCCGGCAAGCATCCTATCATGGGGCCAGGGAACTGGGAGATCGCAGGTGAACACTTCTCACGCCACGAAGGGAGCACGCGACGGTGCAGGTATCGATTCGCGAGGGGATGACACGCGGCGAGACGCTTGCCGAAAAACTGGCCTGGCTGGAGAGCGTTGGCCTGGATGCCGTTGAGCTCCACACAACCTCACTGACATTGCCGCCAGAGGAGTTGATTGCCGCGTTCGCGGCCTCGCCCATCTCGGTCTCCGCCATCGAGGGGATTCCACGGTTGCTCGATGCTGATCCTGCCCAGCGGGAAGCCGCCAAGAGCACGATTCGGGAACGCCTGGACCTGGCCGCGAAACTGGGCGCCGTCGGCGTCCTCACCGTTCCGCAGTTCGGGCGCGTGCCCGCCCTGCCAGACCTCACCCCGTTTGCCACCGGCGCGCAACTGGAGCGCAATCTCCTGCTGGCGCAACTGCGCGAACTCGCCCCCGCGGCTGCTGCCGCCCGCGTTTCGCTCTTCATGGAGCCGCTGAACCGCTACGAGGCGTACATCGTCAACCGCCTGGAGCAGGGTAGCGCCATCTCCGCCGAGGTTGGCCCGCCGATCGGTGTCATGGCGGACTTCTTCCACATGGGGATCGAGGAAGCCGATATCCCCGCCGCCATCCGCGCCAACGCGGATCACCTGGTCTACGTCCACGTTGCCGACAGCAACCGCCTGCAACCCGGCCGCGGTCACCTCGATTTCCGCCCCGGCTTCCGCGCCCTCAAG
>JALYWD010000080.1 GCA_030852885.1 Chloroflexota bacterium
AATGCATGCGGAGGTACCCATGAGTCGATTTTTTCGTTTGTTCGCTGTACTGTCCCTGGTGGTGCTCTCTGGACTGAGCGTCTTCACCGGCCAGGCTGCCGCGCAGGATGATGAGATTCGCATCATCATCGTCTCGCACGGCCAGGCGTCTGACCCCTTCTGGTCGGTTGTCCAGAACGGCGCTGCCCAGGCCGGTGAGGATATGGGCGTCACGGTTGAGTACCAGGCCCCGGGCACCTTTGATATGGTGGCCATGGGTCAGTTGATCGATGCCGCCGTGGCCTCCGATCCGGATGGCCTCGTGGTCTCCATCCCCGATGCCGAGGCGCTGGGCCCCTCCATCGAGGCTGCCGTTGCCGCTGGTATCCCGGTCATCTCCATGAACTCCGGTTCCGAGGTGGCGGCTGACCTGGGCATCATGAACCACGTCGGCCAGACCGAGTACGAGGCTGGCCTCGGCGGTGGGCAGCGCATGGCGGAAGCCGGCGCGACCAAGGCCCTCTGCGTGAACCAGGAAGTCGGCAACTCGGCGCTCGATGACCGCTGCCGCGGCTTCACTGACGCCATCACCGAGGCTGGCGGTTCCGTGGAAGTGCTCGCCATCGAGCTTTCTGATCCCACCGGCGCCCAGCAGGCCATTGAGGCCGCGCTGACCGCTGATCCGGAGATCAACGCCGTCTTCACCCTGGGCCCGACCGGCGCCGCGCCGGCCATGGCTGCCCTCGATTCGCTGGGCAAGACGGGCGAGATCATGCTGGCGACCTTCGACCTCTCCCCTGAGGTCCTGGAATCGATCCGCGACGGCAACATGCTGTTCGCCATCGACCAGCAGCAGTACCTGCAGGGCTACCTGCCGGTCGTGCTGCTCACGCTCTACGCGGAAAACCTGAACACCGTCGCCAACCCGGTCATCATGACTGGCCCCGGCTTCGTGACGCAGGACAACGCTGAGCGCGTGATTGCGCTCTCGGAAGCTGGCACCCGCTAGCGACTGACGCGGGCGGGAGCGGCACAGGCCGCTCCCGCCTGTTCCATCCCTGCGACCCCTTACACCGAAAGCGAGCCACATGTCGGCGACAGCTCCCACCCAGGACCCGGCGAGCATTCGCACTGCTGCCCGCAGCAAGGATATTTCCCTCTGGCGGCGCTTCCTGCTGCGGCCAGAGGTGGGCGCCATATTCGGGGCTATCCTCGTCTGGGGCGTGTTCGCCGCGCTGGCCTGGAACCGCGGGTTTGTGTCCTGGCGCGGTACGGCCACCTACCTGGAGGTTGCCGCGCAGCTCGGCATCCTGGCCGTGGCCGTGGCACTGCTGATGATTGCCGGCGAGTTCGATCTCTCTGTCGGTTCAATGATCGGGGCGTGCAGCGTCATTGCGGCGTTGATCCCGTCGGAGTTTGGCGTCAGTTTCTGGTGGGGCGTCCTGGCCGCCCTTATTTTTGCGCTGGTCATGGGATTCCTGAATGGTCTGGTGGTTCTCCGTACAGGCTTACCCTCATTCATCGTGACATTGGCTTCACTCTTCATTATTCGAGGCGTGACGGTTGGGATGACCCGGTTGATTACTGGCCGCACCCAGGTTGGCGGGCTACAGAAACTGCCCGGTTTCGATACCGTGTCAGCCGTTTTTGCCACAGATATTCTGTTCATGGGCGCCGCATTCCCCATATCCATCATCTGGTGGCTGGCCGTCGCGGCGGTTGGCACCTGGGTCTTGATGCGGACGCAATTTGGCAACTGGATCTTCGCCGTCGGTGGCAACGCCATTGCCGCCCGCATGGTTGGCGTGCCGGTGGATCGTGTGAAGATCCTGCTCTTCATGACCACGGCGGCGGCGTCCTGGTTGGTCGCCATGATCGAGGTCGCCAATTCCCGGAGCGCGGACGTGCTGCGCGGTGAGCAGCGCGAGTTCTACGCCATCATCGCGGCCGTTATCGGCGGCGTGCTGCTGACCGGCGGGTATGGCACCGTGATTGGCGCGGTGCTGGGCGCCCTGATTTATGGCATGGTGCGCCAGGGTGTGGTGTTTGCCGGCATTGATGCTGACTGGGTGGCTGCCGTGCTGGGAGCCATGCTGCTGATCGCGGTGCTGGTGAACCGCTACGTGCGCCAGCGCGCGCTGGGAGCCCGCGAATGAGCCAGGCAACGACGACGCACAGCCCAACTCGGCCACTACCGCCGCCCGGCTCGGAACTGCTGGCGCTGGATGACGCATCCAAATACTTCGGCACCGTCATCGCGCTCGAAGACGTGTCGATGAATCTGCTGGCGGGCGAGGTCCACGCCCTGCTTGGCGACAACGGCGCCGGGAAATCGACGCTGATCAAGATCCTCTCCGGTGTGTACCAGCCGGACAAGGGGAAGTACCTGGTGGACGGCCAGGAGGTTCACTTCTCCTCCCCGCGCGATGCCCTGGCCCGTGGCATCGCCACGGTCTACCAGGACCTGGCCATGATTCCGCTGATGGGGATCTCGCGCAACTTCTTCCTGGGGCAGGAGCCGACAAAGGGGTTTGGCCCCTTCCGCCGCTTCGACCTGGAGCGCGCCAACGAGATCACCCGCGAAGAACTGCACAAGATGGGGATCGAGATCCGTGATCCCGAGCACGCCGTGGGTTCACTTTCCGGCGGCGAACGGCAGTCGGTGGCGATTGCCCGCGCGGTCTACTTCGGGGCGCGGGTGCTGATCCTGGACGAGCCGACGGCTGCCCTGGGCGTGAAGGAGGCGGCCGTCGTGCTGCGCTACATCGCCCAGGCGCGGGCGCGCGGGCTGGGGGTGGTCTTCATTACCCACAACGTCCACCACGCCTATCCCATCGCGGACCGCTTCACCATCCTGAACCGGGGGCGCTCCTACGGGACGTTCGACAAGCAGGATGTGACGCGCGAGGAAGTCGTGCAGATGATGGCGGGCGGCGAGGCGCTGGAGGAGCTTGGCAACGAGCTGGAAGAGTTCGCCCGCCGCGATGCCGAAGCCGACAGCGCGCGGCGGCAGGAGGCTGCCAGCACGGAAGCCGCCATGGCGCGCGGCTTCAGACGTGAAGGGATCGAAGCGGAGCGGGAGAGTCCCGCCCCGAACTAGCGCAGCGCCGGTCGTCCGGCAGGTGAGGAAGCAGCGGAGCTATGTCGCCAATTCGCGTTGCCAATGCGCCCGTGTCCTGGGGCGCCATCCTGTTCGCGGGGTTCGGGGAGGATGGGCACGGCTACCGGCAGGTCATGGATGAGATCGCCGAGACCGGGTACGCCGGGACGGAGCTGGGGGACTACGGGTTCTACCCCACCGATCCGGAGACCCTGCGGGCGGAACTGGAGGCCCGCAACCTGGCCATGCTGGGCGCGTATGTGGCGCACCACCTGCGCGAGGGCGGGGAGGCCTTTGAGGCGGATCTCGCCCAGGCGCTGACGGTGGCGCGGCTGCTGGCGGCGGTTGCTCCAGACCAGGACCGCAGCAAGGGCCCCTTCGTCGTCATTGCCGACGTCAATGGCACCGATCCCGTGCGCAGCCTGAACGCGGGCCGCATCACGCCCGAGATGAGCCTGCCGGATGACGAGTGGGCCGGCTACGCGCAGCGGGTGGAACAGGTCGCACGGGCCGTGCGTGACGAGACGGGGCTGCGCTCCGTGTTCCACCCGCATTCCGCCGGCTGGGTGGAGACCCCTTGGGAGATTGACCGCCTGCTTGCGGAGACCGATCCCGAGGTCGTGGGCATCGTCTTCGACACGGGTCACTACTCCTTCGGGGCGGGTGATGATGGCCCGACCGTGCGGGAGGCGATGGACCGCTGGGCGGACCGCATCTGGTACATCCACTTCAAGGA
>JALYWD010000084.1 GCA_030852885.1 Chloroflexota bacterium
CCGGAGTGGGGGAGCCTGCGTCCTCGGCCGCCAGCGCAAGAGGCATCCCGGCGCCGAGCAGCAAGATGAGCAGCGTGGTCAAGACCCTGAATGGCAGGTGATTGTTCACGCGCTGGTAGAACTGGGATAGGATGGTGCGGTCACCCACCGACCCATGCTGCTCGGAGTCCCGTCATGCGCCTCTCCCTGATCCTGCCCCCGGTCCAGCCCGAGGTCTACCCGGCCGTGGAGACGTGCCCGTATGGGGGCTGCGGCGGGGGGCATTTCCAGCACTGGCAAAGTGTGGCCAAGCCGCTGCGCGACACCCATCTCGTGGAGGTGGTGGCACACCGGTACCGCTGTGTGCGCTGCGGCCGCACGTTCCGCCTTTATCCCCGCGGGGTGAGTCACGACCAGACCAGCGCCCGGCTCAAAGGCGTGGCGGTCATGTTCTACGTGCTCGGCATGAGTTATGGCGCGGTGTCCACGGCGCTGGGGGCGCTGGGCTGGCCGCTGAGCAAGGTCGCGGTCTACAACGCGGTGCAGGCGGCGGGCGCGGCCGTGGGTGGCTTGCGCCGGGAGGCCACCCGGCACGGTGGCGGGCACGTCGTGGCCCTGGGCGTCGACCTGACCAGCGTGCGCTGTGCCGGGCAGTGGCTGAGCGTCGGGGTCAGTGTCGACGCCGTGCGCGGCACGGTGCTCAGTCTTGACCTGTTGCCCACTGGCGACGCGGCCTCGCTGACGGCGTGGCTCCAGACCTTGGTCGACGTGCTGGGCGCGGAGGTGCTGGTCAGCGATGATGCCGACCCCTTCAAGACGGCTGCCGACGCCTGCGGGCTGCCGCATCAGGTCTGCACCGCACATGTCGGCCGCAACACCGACGCCTGGGTGGACGCCATTCTGCCCGCGCTGCGCATCGATGCTGACGGCTCGCTCGCGGCCTGCGGGGTGCCGCCGGAGCACGCCGTCGCCGACAGCCAGGCCCTACGGCGCCTCATGTCGGAGCGGACGCCAACCCCGCAGGCCAGCGCCACCCTGGCGGCGATCCACCAGCGCTACCTCACGGCGCGCAAACCTCGCCCCGGGGAACCGATGTCTCTGGCCTACCGGCTGCGGCTCTTCAGCCTGGACCGCTGGAACCTGTGGGGCCGGCTCACCCGCTATCGCACCTGGGTGGGGCCGGATGGGGAGACGGTGGACGGGACCAACAACGCCTGCGAGCGCGCCATCGGCTGGTGGGTCAAGGAACGCTATCGCTCCATGCGCGGCTACAAACGCCCGCAGTCGATCCTCCACGTCAGCCGCCTTATCGCCGCCATGGGCAATGCGCTCGCTGGGCCTGGCTTCGCCCTCGCCGAGGTCATCGCCTAACGGACAGGGGAGGGGGGCCGGCTGCCCCGCCGTCCCCCGTAACCAAACTCTGAACAGTCTCCCGCAGCGGCTAACCAGCGCGGCCGGCGGCCAGCAATGCCAGTTGCGTGGCATCGAGGTCAGCCAGCCCAACAGCCCCAAGCTCACGCGCCTCACTGCGGAAGTCGCGGCCGAGCGTGGCGGAGGCGAGCGTGATGAGGGCGTCCATGACTGGCGTTTCCACGCCGAGGCGATCTCCCAGCAGGGACCAGGTGACCAGTCCGAACGGGATATCCTCAGTCAACCAGCGGGTATCGATCTGCCCCGGCGCCCGCAAGGCGGTAAGCATGCGCGAGCCGTTGATGACGGCCCACAGATCACCCTTCGGTCCGAAGCCCGCGCCGTGGAACGCTGCGGCGACGGGCGTAAGCTCGAGACCAATGGCTGCCCCGAGCGCGCGCCGTTCGGCGTCCAGCGCCTCGATGACCTTGACCACCGATGGTGTCACGCCTTCGTCGTAGAAGTAGAACTCGCCCCGGCTGCGCTCCACACGCCCCGCGTTCATCAGGACGCCCGGTGGGTGGACGACGGGGTTGAGCGCGGAGAGGCCGGCCTCCAGCGCGCTCTGGTACGCGACTGCGCCGGGAAAGAGCTCCCGTAGGACCGGCATGACCTCGCCGGTCTGGGAGGCAGGCTCAACCCCAATGCCGAGGCCGGTCACCGCGCCCCAGATCACCGCCCGGTCAGGGGCGCTCTTGCGACAAACGTAGGGGGCAGTGTCGGACTCCGCCACGATGACCCCGCTCGCGCCGCGCTCCCGCAGCAGGGCCGCGAAGGCGAGCGCTCCCAGGTTGCCCGGCAGCAACGCCAGGACGTGCCCCGGCCTCAGGTGTGGCGCGAGCTGCTCGGCGAACGCGGCGTGTGCGTACGACGGAACGGAGCACAGGAGGGTTTCGGACCAGGCAAGAGCCTCGGCGGGATCAGTCGTTACGCCGGAGATCCTGGCGGCCCCGGTACGTGCCGCGCCATCGAGATGGATGGTGAGCGAGTCACGAATGGGATCGAGCGTGTGCGCGAAATTGGGGTGTTCCCAGATCAGCACCTCGTGCCCAGCCAGCGCCAGGTTTGCCGCGATGCTGAAAGCCGTGTTGCCGCCACCCAGCACCGTCACCCGCATGGGGATTGTCGCCATGATTCATCGCCCTTAGCCACTACGTCCAGTCGTACTCGCGGCATCTTCGGCGGTGGCGGGGGCGGCGTCAAATTGGTCAGCGCCTGGGCCCCGGCCGCAATTCCTCCACCCATGGTGCGGAAGGGTGGAGGACGCAATGCGACCTACGCGGAAAACTCCGCGCCGTTGAGCCGGTAGGCGCCAGTCACCGGCACCGGCTGTTGCAGGATGTCCAGCACCGGGCAGTGCGCGTTGACGGCGGCGATCAGGCGGGCGATATCTTCCTGCGACGCGGGACTGTTGATGGCCACGGTGTAGGTCACATCCTTGAAGCCAGCCGGCTCATCGGCCACGCCGAAGAAGCCGCGCAGATCGAGGCGGCCTTCGGCGGCGACCTCGACGCCGTTCAACGGGATGCCGAGCACGCGGGCGTAGGTGGCGTAGACGATTTCCTGGCAGGTCCCGAGTGCCGCCAGCACCAACTCCACGGGTGTTGGCCCGGTGTTGGCGCCGCCGATCTGCTCTGGTTCATCTACCGTGAGGGAAAAGTCCCGAATCTGAACACGGGTTTCATAGTCGTTCACCAGCGCCGTCGTGACGGCAAAGGTGGCAATCGGCGGCTCCGGGGCCGCCGCCAGGTTCTGGCGCACCTGCTCGATAACACCGCCAAGACGATCCGTCTGAACTTCGACAACCATGGGTGGAGACCTCCTGCGCACCGGGAAGTGCACCTACCCAGGGCCACCCGCGCGCCGCAGGAGGTATTATCTAGTTCTTGATATGATTAGTCAAGAACTCCAGAATTATTCGAAGTCCTCGTCGTCCTCGTCCTCGCCGTCGTCAGCCTGCTTACGTCCCCGTGATGGACGCAAGACATAGCCAACGCCGCGCACCGTCTGGATCAGGCGTGGCTCGCCTTCGTCCTCCAGCGCCTTGCGCACGGTGGAGACGGTGACGGCCAGCACGTTCGATTCGCCGCGGAATTGCCCGCCCCAGACACGCTGCATGATGGTGTCATAGGTAAGTACCTGGTTCGGGTTCTCCATCAGCGTGGCCAACAGGTCGAACTGCTTGGCGGTCAGGAGCACCTCGCGGTCGCCCCGGAAAACGGTGCGGGCGCTGGGGTCGAGTTTGAGGTCTTCGTAAACCAGTGATTCTCGTTGCCGCGTTCGCACTTCTGGAGCGCGGGAGCGACGGAGCAGGGCGCGAACGCGAGCCATGAGTTCCGTGATGGCGAATGGCTTGGGAACGTAGTCGTCCGCACCGGCGTCGAGACCGGTGACCCGGTCCTGCACGGAGTCCAGTGCCGTCAACATGAGGACCGGTACCGGAGGCTGGCCATAGGCTGCTTCCATGGCTCGGACACGCCGGCAAATTTCCATGCCGTCGATATCGGGCAGCATCAGGTCCAGCACGATCAGGTCGGGCGGATTGTCGCGAACAATGCCGAGTGCTGAACGCCCGTCCTGGGCGACATCAACGTCAAAACCTTCGAGAAGAAGACTGCGTTGGACGAGGCGCGCGATATCTGGTGAGTCTTCTACGACGAGCACGCGCGTCATGCTGGGGCTCCCACGATCAACACCAACGATCAACGAGGTAAATTTAGAATCACCCGCTAGTGTAGCGCCAATTTCTAAATTGATCCTACTCCACAGGGTGAATTTTCACGATTCCGGGGCTGACCTTCGGAATTGGGGCTTGTGGGCCTGATGGGATTACGCTCAGGTCAGGCCCGATGACCGATGGGGGCTCTCGACCGGCGCGAGACAGCGCTACTCGGTGCGGGTCTGGACGCGCTCGATGCGCAGCGCGAAGACGTTCAGGAGGAGGGCGGCCAGGAGCACGATGCCCTGGAGCGCCTGCTTGAACGTGATCGGGATGTTCGGCAACAGGTTGAGGCCGTTGGACAGGACGCCGAAGATCAACAGACCGAGCACCGTGTTGCGCATGCCGCCTTCGCCGCCGAAGAGGGAGGTGCCACCCAGCACGACGGCGGCGATGGTGCTGATCAGGATGTCCTCACCGGAGGAGGGGTTGGCGCTGCTGAGGCGGCCGATGAAGAGGAGACCGGTCAGGCCGGCGGTGACGGCGGAGATGACCAGCGAGAGCATGACGACCTGGCGGGTGTTGACGCCCGACATCTCGGCGGCCTCGCGGTTGGCGCCGGTCATGTACACGTAGCGCCCGAATTTCGTGTAGCTGAGGATAAACTCTCCCAGGATCAGGACCACCACGGCGAAGATGCCGATGACCGGGATGCCAAAGACCTGGCTGCTGACGCTGCCGAGCTGCTTCAGCACGGGCGGCACTTCGAAGATCGGTTTGCCCTCGCTGACGAAGACGGACATGCCGCGCGCAATGGTGAGCATGGCCAGCGTCATCATGAATGAGGGGATGCCGACGTAGGCGGTCATGAAGCCGTTCAGCAGGCCGATCAGCGCCGAGGCGATGACGGCGACCGGGATGCCCCAGTTGCCAAGGGCAAAGGTGTCTCCCACCCAGAGCCATGCCGCTAACACCCCGGTAAAGGTCGCGACCGAGGCGATGCTCAGGTCAATCTCCGCGCAGAGGAGCACGAAGGTGACGCCCGTGGCCGCAACGGCAATCGGGGCGATCTGGGTGACGATGTTCTGCATATTGGGCACGGTGAGAAAGACATCCGTGGCCAGGCTGAAGAAGATCACCATGCAGATGAGCGTCAGGAACGGCGCGAGCAATCGCGCATTCCGGCTGGCCCAACTCAGGAGTGAACCGCCAGCGGCGCGTTGCACGCCCGGCTCGCCTGATGGCGCGATTTGCCCCGAAGATGCCTGCTGCGCCATCCGCGTTCCTTCTCCCCGTTTTACGCGTAACTCATGAGCAGGTCCTTGCTGACCCGCGCGCCGACGAACTCTTTGGTGATCTGTCCCCTGGACATGACCAGGATGCGGTCAGATTCCGCCAGCACCGTTTCCGGCTCAGTGGAAATCAGGATGATCGAGACGCCTTCATCGCGCAGCGCCTTGACCAGATCGAGGACCTCGCGCTTGGCGCCGACATCCATGCCGCGCGTGGGCTCATTCAGGATCAGCACCTTCGGTTGGACCGTGAGCCATTTCGCCAGCACGACCTTCTGCTGGTTGCCGCCACTCAGGTTGCCCGCCGCCAGGGTTGCGCTGGGTGGGCGGACGCCAGTGCGCTTCACCAGGTCCGTGGCGATGGCGATTTCCTTCGGCTGGCGGACGAAGCTGCCGACAATCTCATCCAGATGCGCCAGGGTGATGTTCTTGAAGATTTCATGGCGCGGGAAGATGGTGGCGCGCCGGTTCTCCGAGAGATAGGCGATGCCGAGTTGCTTCGCTTCCTTCGTCG
This sequence comes from Chloroflexota bacterium, assembly GCA_030852885.1. GTDB lineage: Bacteria > Chloroflexota > Chloroflexia > Thermomicrobiales > UBA6265 > JACCXM01. Next base: position 5,855 of record JALYWD010000084.1, read on the forward strand.
TTTTTGGTGCGATTGGCTTGCCTTCAAGCCGCAACGCGCCCGCTGCCGGGCGTTCGCGGCCGAAGATGACGCGGGCCATCTCCGTCATGCCAGCGCCCAGGTTGCCGAAGATGCCCAGGATCTCGCCTTGATGCGCGGTAAACGTGAGGTCGGTGAAGCCGGGGCCACTCAGCCCCTGCACTTCCAGCTCAGGTTTCCTGGCGACCGCCGGGGGCAGTTGTACGCCGCCCTCGTAGCCTTCGGCCAGGACCTCGGCATCGTGCCCGATCATCAGTTGAATCAACTGTTGCTTGGTCACGCCCTGGTTCTCAAGCGTGGCAACCTTGCGCGAGTTCTTCAGGACCGTGATGCGATCCGAGACGGCCAGGACATCTTCCAGGAAGTGGGAGATGAAGACCAGCGTGGTGCCGCGTGCCTTGAGCTCCGCCATCGCGCGGAAGAGGCGCTCCGACTCGGGCCCGGACAGCGCCGAGGTCGGCTCATCCAGCACGATAATCGATGCGCCGGAGAAGACCACCCGGGAAATCTCGACCAGTTGCTGTCCACCCAGGGAGAGCGAGCTGGCAGGCGCGGTGACATCGATATTGATGCCCATCGCGCCCAGATGCCGCGCGGCCTCGCGGCGCATTTTGCCCCAGTCCACCAGGCCGCCTTTTGTGGGCTGGCTGCCGAGGAAGACGTTTTCCGCGACGGAGAGCGCGGGCATGCAGGAGAGTTCCTGGTAGATCATGCCGATGCCGCGCGCCTTGGCCTCCGCCGGGGATGCGAACTGCACGGCTGCGCCGCGCAGCAGCATTTCCCCCTCGTCGGGCGTGTGCAGCCCGGAGAGGATTTTCATCATCGTGCTCTTGCCGGCGCCGTTCTCCCCGACCAGGCCGTGAATCTCGCCCGGCATCAGGTCGAAATCCACGTGATCCAGGGCGGTGGCGCCGCCAAAGCGCTTGGTGAGGCCACGGAACACCAGGATCGGCTCCGTGGCCCCGGTCGGAACGTGGGAACGCTCCGTGCTGTCCGAGATGATCATTTCTGTCATCGGTGCTATCTGGGCGCTCCCACGTTCCAGCGAGCTTCCTAGTACTGCATGTTGTCATGCAGCCAGATGTAACCGGCTGCATTCTGCTGCGTGATCGGGCCGCCGTCGGTGCGGATGAACTTGGCCATGCCGCCCTTGGCCTGATCGGTGCCGGAGACGGTCAGGTAGCCGGCCCACATCGCGCCGCCGTGGATACGGCCGCTGGGGTTGATGATGGAGGCCATCATCTTGTTGTCCAGGATCGCCTCGCAGGCGTTCTTCTGGCCGTCAACGCCGACGATCATCACCTGGTCCTGCTTGCCCGCTGCCTCAATGACGGAAGCAGCCGCCAGGGCCATGTCATCGGAGTGGAAGAAGCCGCCCTTGACGTCCGGGAAGCGCTGCAGCAGGTCCTGCCACAGGGAGGCAACCTGCTCCACCTTCCAGTCGCCGGGGGTCTCATCGACGACCTCGATGTTCGGGTACTTGGCGAGGGTTTGGTGGAACCCTTCGGCGCGGCCCTGGGCGCCCGTGTGGCCAAGTTGGCCCTGGGTGTGGATCACCTGGCCCTCGCCGCCCATCGCCTGGAACAGGACGTCGGAGACGGTGGAGCCCATGTAGATGTTGTCCGGCTCCAGGAAGGTCAGGTGCCCGTAGGCATCGAACTCCGCCGGGTCCTGGATGAGGCGGGTATCCATGACGATGAGCGGCGTGCCAGCGGCAATGATCTGGTTCGCCGCATCGGTGAGGGCGCCGGACGCAGAGGGGTGCACCGCCACGAAATCGAAGCCCTGGGACGAGATCGACTGCAGGTCCTGCAGTTGCTTCTCGACGGCGAACTCGCCATCGAACGACGTCGTCTCAACGCCAAGGAGGTCGCCGTAGAACTTGACGACATCCATGCCGTGGGAGACCCAGGTGGACGCTGCGCCGACCTCAGAGGTCGCTGCCTTCCACTTCTTCTCCGGCAGGTCTTCCGGCAGCAGGCCAAGGGACGCCAGGCCGTCCGCGGCGGATGCGCCACGGCCAACGCCGGTTGCCATGGCCAGGGCGCCCAGCATGGCGAAGCTGCCCTTGAAGGCATCGCGCCGCTTGACGCCCTTCTTGATCTGATCGCCGACCATTTCCAGTTCGAGACCAGCGAGCGGTCCCCGCTTTGCAACCTCTCCCATTGGTGTTCCTCCACCTGGACAATCAACGTCCGGGCCGGCGTCCATCACCGGCCATGTTCTGCGCTGTTCCCAGACAGGATTGATCACTGTCGTGCAAGAAGCCCCGGATGGCAACGCAACTGGCCCTCTCTGGCCAGACCCGGGAGCAAGCGGGCGGGCAGTTCTCCTCAGCCACGACGCTGTGACCAACCTATGCCGTGAAACTTTGAGCGTTCGCGGACGTTAGCACATGCGCTACATGTGGTCAACGATTTGCACAAGGCACAAGTACGGACAGTGCGATCAGACCTGACGAAGCTGCGGAAGCAAGTCCGTAGCGATCTTCTCCATCATGGGAAACTGTTCCTCATGAGGAGCTTCCATCAGGAACTCGCTCATCCCGGCTTCGTTGTAGCGGCCGACGACATCCGCGAAGGCATCGACGGACGACCACGGATCGACCCCCATCGGGATCGTCCAGCCGTACAGGGAGCGGATGATGCTTCGTGGGTCACGCCTGATCTTGGCGCACGCCTCATCCAGGAACTGGTTGCGCTCGCGGATCTCCTCGGCCTTGCCGTGTGAATTCCAGCGGTCCGCGTAGCGCGCGGCGAACTTGAGCATGCGTGGGCCGTGTGCGCCGAGCGTGAGCGGCGGGCGGGGACGTTGCACCGGTGCGGGGCGAAACGGCGCGTCCGTGACCTGGTAGTACTTGCCGTCAAACGTCGTGACTTCCTGGGTCAGGAGTTGATCGACGAGCCGGACGCCCTCCTGGAAGCGGGCAACCAGCTCTGGCGGTTCCGGAAAGGGCACCCCGAAGCGGGCGTGCTCTCCCTCGAACCACCCGGTGCCAATCCCCAGTTCCAGGCGGCCATTGGAGATGTGATCGACGGTCACCGCCTGCTTGGCCAGCAGGGGTGGGTGCCGGAAGGTGTTGCTGGTGACCAGGATGCCGATGCGCGGTTTGCTGGTCTTCATCGCCAGCGCGGAGAGCAGCGTCCACCCTTCCAGGAAGGGCTGTTCGGGCAGGCTGGGGCGCTGGTAGTGATCCGCGTGCCAGATCGAATCGAAGCCGAGTTCCTCGAAGGTCTGCCAGTGGCGGACCATCGTTCCCCAGTCCAGGTTCTGGTTTCGCACGATGCCGAATCGCAACGGGTGGGACATGCAGGCTCCTCGGGCCGCGATTCACCCGGCGGCCGGTCATATCGTTGGGCAACGCCGTATCCTTACCGGCATGGAAACACCTGTCAAGACATCAATCAATGAGACGTGCCGGGTGCTCGAAGGTTTGACCGCGCTGGTGACCGGCGCCGGGTCTGGCATCGGCCAGGAAGCAGCGCGCGCCCTGAGCGCAGCGGGCGCCAGCGTGTTCGTCACCGAACTGCCTGACCGCCTGGAACGCGCCGAGGCCACCGCGCTGGAACTCAGGGGCAACGGCAGCAGCGCGACGGCACTGCAACTCGACGTGCGTGACGTGGGCAGCATCACGGCCTGCGTAGACGCGGCTGCCAATCAAGGACGCCTCGATATTCTCGTCAACAACGCCGGCACCAATGTGCGCCAGCCCGCGTTCGACGTCACGGAAGAGGCGTGGGATCTGGTGCAGAGCACCAATCTGCGCGGCGTCTTCTTCACGGCCCAGGCGGCTGGCCGCGCGATGCGGGATCAGCAGCCGAGCGGCGGCAGCATCATCAACATCGCCTCCATCATGGGCCTGGTCGGCTTCTATGAGCGGGCGGCGTACTGCAGCTCCAAGGCGGGCGTGGTGAACCTGTCTCGCGTGCTGGCCATTGAGTGGGCGCCCCACCAGATCCGGGTGAATGCGGTCTGTCCGGCCTTCGTGGAGACCCCCTTCACGCAGACGCTGATGCAGGACGAGGAGATCCGCAACGATCTCCTGCACCGCACGCCTGCCGGGCGCATGGTCACCACCCAGGAGGTGGCGGCCATGATCGTGTTCCTGGCCAGCCCGGCGGCGGCCATGGTGACCGGTTCAGCGATGACCGTGGATGGCGGATGGACAGCACTCTAGGTTCCCGGCCTCATGTCGTCGTCATTGGGGGCGGCGCCAGCGGCCTGGCTGCCGCTCGGAGGTTGCTCCAGCAAGAGCCGCGGCCACGGATTACCGTCATTGAGAGCGATAGCCAGTTCGGTGGCAAGATCCGCACCGAACGCATTGATGACTTCGTGATCGAGGGCGGGCCAGACTCGTTCCTGGCCGGGAAGCCGCGCGGGGTAGGCCTGGCGACTGAGCTTGGGCTCGGTGACGACCTGATCGGCGTCACGCCGCAGCGGCATCGTGCCTTCATTCTCTACCGCGATGTCTTTCATCCGATTCCCGAGGGATTGACCGGGCTCGTCCCGACGAAGCTCGGCCCGGTGGCTCGCTCCGGATTGCTGTCGCCCCGGGGGAAGGCTCGGCTGGCGCTGGACTACGTGCTGCCAAGGCATGATGCGGCGGATGAAGCTCTCGGCGCGTTCGTGCGGCGGCGGCTGGGGGACGAGGCCTGGGAGCGGCTGGTAGAGCCGCTGATGGCGGGCATTTACGCCGCCAACGGTGATCAGCTCAGCCTGGCCGCCACATTCCCGCAGTTGCAAGCCGCGGAGCGGGAGCATGGCGGCCTGATCAAGGGAGTTGTGGCGGCGCGCCAGAAGGCTCCCGCCTCAAGCGGGCCGGCGCGCCCGCCCTTCCTCACACCAGCCGGTGGGCTCGGGACGCTGATTGAGGTACTTACTGACCAGTTGCAACGGGACGGTGCGGTGCTACGTGATGAGACGCGTGCGCTTTCGGTGAACCGGGTGGCTTCCGGCGGCAAGTACTTGTACGAGATTGCGCTGGCTGAGGGCCTGCCCCTGCGGGCGGATGCGGTGATCCTGGCGACCCCGGCGCACGTGACCAGTGCTCTCGTCAGCGGTCTGGACCGCGCCTTGAGCCGTGAACTGGCCGAGATTCCCCACGCATCCACCGTCATCGTGACCCTGGCCTTCCGCGCGGAGCAGTTTGTCCGGCCCCTGACTGGACATGGCTACGTTGTGCCTCGCGTGATGGGCGGTCCTGTCCTGGCCTGTACCTGGTCCTCCCGCAAATGGGAGGGACGCGCCCCAGACGGCTGGGAACTTCTGCGGGTCTTCCTCGGGCGGTCTGGCAACGGCGAGGCACTGCTCGAGTTTGACGATGAAACCCTGCTTGCTATCGCACAGGCGGAGGTCGCGACTCGCCTCGGAGCCTCCGGCGCCCCGGCCCTGAGCCGGGTGCAGCGCTGGCCAAAGGGGATGCCCCAGTACATCCTGGGTCACCCGCAGCGCGTAGCCCGCATCGAGCGTGCCGTTGTTGATCATGCTGGACTGGAACTGGCGGGGAATGCGCTGCGCGGTGTCGGCGTGCCAGACGTGATCCGCAGCGGGGAAGATGCTGCCGAGCGGGTGCTGCAAAAGCTGCGCACGTGGGAACCGATTGGCGCAGTCATGTAACAGTTCCCCGGTCGAATTTCGTGCGTCATGCACCTTCGTTGTGGCATAACCACCAGCGTTTACAGGGGCTGTAACGTAGTACCCTGAACAATTGTGTATGTATTTCGTGCATAGGCGGATGCTGAAGCGCGTTTTTGAATAAGCCTGTGCGGAGGCTGAATGACTTCGACGGACGATCAGCGCCCTGTCGTAATTCCAGAACGAATCGCTGCGCTAGGGCCAATTTCCGGAAATCTCTGGTGGAGCTGGAAACCCGAAGTAGAGGCGCTCTACCGGGATCTTGACCCGGCCCTCTACGCGGACACCGCGGATAACCCGGCGCTCTTCATGCGCCGCGTCGCGCCAGAGCGCCTTGCGCGTGCGGCGGCCGATCCGGCCTACCTGGCGCGCTACGACAAGGCGAGGACGGAGTTCGAGCAACTCCTGCCGGTCAACCCGGCTACCACCTGGGTCGGCAAACACCGGCCGGAACTGGCTGGGCCGACGGCGGCGTACTTCTCCGCCGAGTTTGGTGTCCACCCCAGTTTGCCCATTTACTCCGGCGGTCTGGGTGTGCTGGCTGGCGACCACGCCAAAGCCGCCAGCGATCTGGGACTCCCGCTCGTGGGAATCTCGCTGCTCTATCGCCAGGGCTACCTGCGGCAGCGTTTGACGCACGATGGCTGGCAACTGGATGTCACGCCGGTCCTGGAGCCGGGCGCCGAGCCCACCACGCTTGTGACCGGACCGGATGGTCTGCCACTGACCGTTGATATCGCCCTGGACAACCCCGCGGAGCGGATTCAGCTGAACATCTGGTGCGTGAACGTCGGTCGTGTCCCGCTCTTCCTGCTTGATACCGATGTCGAAGGGAATCCGGACTGGACGCGCGCCGTGTCGTCCCGCCTCTACGGTGGCGACACCGAGCACCGGCTGCGCCAGGAGAAGATCCTCGGCATAGGCGGCGTGCGCGCCCTGCGCGCCATGGGCATCGAGCCAACCTACTGGCACGGCAATGAGGGACACGCCGCCTTCCACCTGCTGGAGCGTGTGCGCGAGTGGGTCGCCCAGGGGCTCGACTTCGCGGAAGCCTCTCAGCGCGTGATCTCCTCCTCGGTGTTTACCTCGCACACGCCGGTCCCGGCCGGGCATGATGTGTTTCCGCCGCACATGATGGACCGCTACTTCAGCTTCTACTGGCCGCGCCTGGGGCTGGACCGGGAGCAGTTCCTGGCGTTAGGGCACCACGACGGCAGCGGCGATGGCTTCAACATGACCGCGCTCTCCATGCGCCTCTCCGGCTACCGGAACGGCGTGAGTGTGCGACACGGCGAGATCACCCGCGCCATGTGGCACGATCTCTGGCCCGGCGTGGAAGCACCGCTGGCGCCGATTTCTTCCATTACCAACGGCGTCCATATGCCGACCTGGATTTCGGCGCCGCTCCAGGAGTTGCTGAACCGCTATCTGCCTGAGGGCTGGTGGGAGAATCTGCAGGATCCGGATGTCTGGAGCAACGTGCAACAGATCCCGGACGCCGAGCTATGGGCGGTCAAGAGCCAGAACCGCCAGGCCCTGCTGGAGTTCTTGCGGGAGTACACCCGGGACCGCTGGTCGACTGGCGAGCTGGACACCAAGCAGGTGGTGGCCGGTGGCCCCTTCCTGGAGCGCCGCCCGCTGACCATCGGCTTCGCCCGCCGCTTTGCCACCTACAAGCGGGCCACGCTGATCTTCAACGATGCCGACCGCCTGGCGCGCATCCTGACCAACCCGGAGCGCCCGGTGCAGTTGATCTTCGCCGGCAAGGCCCACCCCGCCGATGACGGCGGCAAGCGGCTGATCCAGGAGATTTTCTGGCGCTCGCTCGATCCCCGCTTCCAGGGGCACATCGCGTTCGCCGAGGACTACGACATGCTCCTGGCGGAGCGGCTCTACGCCGGCGTCGATGTCTGGCTGAACAACCCGCGCGCCCCGCTTGAGGCAAGCGGAACCTCCGGCATGAAGGCGGCCGCCAACGGCGGGCTGAACGTCTCGATTCTCGACGGATGGTGGATCGAGGGCTGGCACGCCAACGAGGAGACCGGCTGGGGGATTCGCCCCTCCAACCTGCCAGATGGCGCTGGCGACCAGGCGGACGCGGAAGCGATCTATAACGTCCTCGAAACGGAGGTCGTGCCGCTCTTCTACGAGCGGGATGAGCACGATCTGCCGCGCCAGTGGATCGCCCGCTCCAAGGAGGCGATTCGCACGTTGGGCCCGCTGTTCTCTTCGCAGCGCATGGTGATCGACTACATCACGGAACTGTATACCCCCGCCTGCGAAGGCGGACTGCGCTGGACCGAACAAACGGCCAGTTCACGCAAGCGCTGATCAGAGTTCATCGCTTGCTGATCAGGAACCAGTTTCGCCAGCAGCAGCAAAGACCAGGCCGCGGGTGCCATCGACGATGACATCCTGGCCGTCCTGCAGTCGCGTGAGCGCATCACGCGTGCCCATGACGGCCGGGAGGCCGTACTCCCGAGCCACGATGGCGGCGTGAGACATTGCGCTGCCAGCGTCCACCACGACGGCCGCGGCACGGGCGAAGAGCGGGGTCCACGCCGGGTTGGTGAAGGGCGCCACCACGACATCGCCCGGCTGCACGCGGCCGAACTCGGCCGGGCCATGTACGAGGCGAA
>JALYWD010000125.1 GCA_030852885.1 Chloroflexota bacterium
AACCCCTGGTGGCCAAAGCCAACGCGCAGGCTGAACAGAAACACGTCTTCGTCATCAACGACACGGTGGCCATACTCGAGTTGTTCCGCTTGATGCTGGAGGATGAAGGTTACCGGGTCACGACCGACGGCTTTTCGGTCGAGCTCGTCGAAATGCTTGGTCGGGTCAAGGACGCCAGCCCTGACGTGATCGTGCTGGATTTCGTGATCCTGGACGAAGGCAAAGGCTGGCAGTTTCTGCAACTGTTGAACATGGACCGGGAGGCCAGGCACATCCCGGTCATTGTCTGTACGGCAGCAGCCAAGCTGGTGGAAGAGCTCCAGACCCACCTGGACACCATGGGTGTGGTGGTCGTGCTGAAGCCGTTTGACATCGACCACCTGTTGCAGGAGATCGAGACAATCTGCAACAGCCCCGTGCTCGACTAGAAGCCGGTACCCACTATGCGATTCCCGCCACCGGTGACCAGCGGCGTGCGCGCTACCTCACTCAGGGTGTCCAGGAGCAGGGGGTAGTTGGTCTCGGCGGCGTAGTGCGTTTCGGCGCGCTCCCGGCCGCGCGCGCCCATCGCCGGGAGTTGCGCCCGGTTGTCGATCGCCCAGCTCATGCGGTCTGCCAGCGGGGCCTCGCGGTCCGCTTCAATCAGGAAGCCGCCCACCCCGTCTTCGACCATCTCCGGGATCGCGCCGACCCGGGTTGAGATCACCGGTACTCCCGCCGTCATCGCCTCGATGATCGCGTACGGCGAGTAGTCGTAGCGCGTCGGGAACACGAACACGTCGAAGCTGGGCAGCACCTCGGTCATCAACTCGATCCAGGGCACTTCGGTGCGGATATCGACATTGCGCAAGCCCGACAGGCCACGGGGCGGGTCATGTGTCACCAGCGTCAGGTGCGTCTGCTCCGCGAAGTGCTCCTGGTGGACTTTCAGCAGCAGATCACCGCCCTTGCGAATGAACCCGTTGCCGACAAAGCCCAGCTTCAGCAGGTCATCGTTCGCACGGCCGTTGCCATTCGCGTGGTAACCGTTCCTGCGGCCATTCCCGTTGCCGTAGTAGCCGTTGCCATTCGCATGGTGCCCGTTGTTGGCGTACCCATGGCCGTTGACGTGGCCGTGGCCATTCGGCGCGTGCATGGTGCGCAGGCCGGTCAGCGGCGGCGGCAAGGTCACCCCGTTGCGCACCACTTTCACCTTGGAGGCTGGGATGCGGTAGTCATCGATCACCGAGGCCGCCGCCCAGTCTGAAAAGGAAATCACCAGGTCACTGCGCTCGAAAATGCGCCGCTCCAGGTCCAGCGTGGCCCGCAGCAGCGGCGAGTTGTGGAAGCGCGATTCCTGGAACGCCAGGTTCCAGGTCAGGTCAATGGAAACAACGGCCGGCACGTGCTTCGGCAGATCAAGGATCGAGGTCGCCGCCGTTTGGGTGTGGATGTAAACGAGGTCGAGCTCCTCTGCTTCATAGCGGCGCAGCAAATAGCGAACCTGCTGTCGCTTGAACTGGAAGATCCACCACGTCCAGAAATCGAACCCACCATCGAGTGGCAGCAAGTGGTACTTGCCCAGCCACTCGGCCAGCTCATCCATCCAGTAGAGGCGGATCAGGGTTGGATCAAAGCGTGGGTCTCGCCCCAGGTGCTCCTCCAGGAAGCGATGGTGCGTCTTGTGACCCATACCGTATTCAATGAAAAAGAGGGACCGCGCAGCGTTTACGGCCGGAGCGGCCGATGACAGCTCCTTGACCTCCGCTCGCACTCGACCCCTCCCTCAAAAGGTCGCCCTGCAGTGCGGCCGACGTTGCCGGACTCCTGGCGTACTGCCTTGCCGCATGCAAGGCCCCCGGCTGGCCACCAGCCGGAGGCATTCGCGCAATCGTGAAATTCCGCGTAATGGGCACCGGAGTGCCTGCCGCACTATACCCTGAAACGCGCGTGCGTACAGGGAACGGGCAACCAAAGGTCCTTGCCAAATCCAGCAAAAAGTGCATACGAACGCGCAATCACGGTGAACGGGAGAAGCGTGACCCGGCTGCACCACCGTCGAATCGTGCCGCCTCCTGCAACTCGGCACGACATCCGGTCAACGGGGCACGTCCACAGGCTACGAATCGCGAGAATCCCAGCGAATTCCCAGCTTTTCTGGATGAACGTTCAAATCCTTTGCGATACCGTAGAATAGACGTGCTGTGCGGACAGCGTCGTTCTACGTTTTCGGGAGGGTTAGGATCATGCAGTTTACAGATACCGCTTCTGCCGGTAACGGTGGCGTTGCGACTTCGTCTGCCAATGGCGGCGCGGTCAGCCTCGGCAACATCAACAGCGGTGGAAATGCCGGCAACGCCATCGGCGTTGGCGACACCTGGGGCACCGTTGCAGTTGACGGCGGCAGCGTCGGCAACTCCACGGGCGTCGGCATCACCGCTGGTGGTGGCACCGCCATTTCTGACGCCTCTGGCGGCAGCTACAACCTCGCTTTCGTTAGCTAACAAGCAGCCGTAACGCTGCTTGCGCCAACGCAAGCATTCGGCAGGGACCTTTCGCGTTTCGCGGGAGATTCCCTGCCGATTCTTTTTGCGCCAGAATGCTCCCGGGATGCATGGCAAGAGCCTGCATCACGGAAGGCGCACGCATGGGCACGTCGTTGGGGTCGCAATCGCCTCGGCGAAGCGCGGACCGCGGAAAACCACAAGACGCCGGCGGAATTCGCCGGCGTCTTGTGGTTTTCGAGCCAGATACTGCCTGCTGGTTATGCGGTAGCCGCCTCGGTTTCTTTCTGGGCTGCCTTGACCTCTTTGCTGATCGCCTTCGTCAAGTCAGCAACACGCTTGGCCATGGCCTTTTCCTGATCGAGATTTTCCTGCAGCAACTGTGCGGCATCCTTCTCACCCAGGTCCTTCGCCATCTGCACCAGTCCGGTGTAGGCCACGATCTCGTAGTGCTCGGTCTTTTCGGCTCCGCTCAGGGTGGCCAGTTCCAGCACCTCTGGTGAGGGCTTCTCCTCGTGTATGGCCCGGTGCTCCTCCATCAGGCCCTGCATGCCGAGACAGGTGGTTTCCTCCGGCTTCTCGCCGAGCGCCTTGAAGACGGCCTGCAGGTTCTTGACGTGCTGCTTCGTCTCTGCCTCGTGCTCTTTGAGCGCGGCCTTGAACTCCGGATGCTGTGCATCCTTCTGCAGTTCAGGCATGGCCTTGAGGATCTGCTGCTCCGCGCTCATGGCATCCGCCAGTTCATGCACAAACAGATCACGCGGCGTAGCGAGCGACATCTTCTACCTCCCGATCTTCCTGTCGATTTTCCTGAAACGACGTGGGGCGTCGCGCCCTGAAAGGCAGAATGCGTGCCACCCACCAGCAAGCAAGGTGGCCGTGCTCCGGCCCGATTGCCCACGACGTCGATCGGACGCTTTCGCTACGCCCAGGAGCCGGGCGGCACAGGGAATGCGATAGAGAGTGGTACCGGGGCGGTCATGATTGGGCCGAACCGCTGCACAAACTCCGGAAAGACCCGTCTGGGTGGTAACCAGGGAGGACAGACATGAGCCTGACCAATACGACGGCGCAGATGCAAATCGGCAACGACGTCTACGGCAGCGACGGAGACAAGGTTGGAACCGTGGCGGAAGTCCATCCCACCTACATCGTAGTGGAGAAGGGCTTCTTCTTCCCGACGGATTACTACATCCCGCTGAACGCCATTACCCAGGTTGCCGACGGCCAGATCGTGCTGAATGTCTCCAAGGACACCGCCCTGCACAGCGGCTGGGAAACAATCCCGGTGACAACCAGCGACGCCGTCATGACCGATACGAATACCAGTGCCGTCACTGGCACGGATATCGTCACGGGGACCGCCGTCGATGCCGCCGCCTGGCAGGCCGGCACCGCCGGTCAGCCACCGCAGGCGGGGTACGAGGCCACGAGCGAGGACGAGCTGGTCATCCCGCTGCGGGAAGAGGAACTGACGGCCACGGTGCGCGAGACCGAGGCGGGCGCGGCCCGTATCCAGAAGCGGGTGGTCGCCGAGGACCGGGTGCTGGAGGTGCCGGTCACCGAAGAGCAGATCCGGGTCGAGCGGCGAGTGGTGGACCGGCCAGCGGACGCGGTCGATGCCGACGCCTTCGAGGAGA
>JALYWD010000144.1 GCA_030852885.1 Chloroflexota bacterium
GCACCCCACACCTCGTCGTCCGCGACCGCGATTGCCCTGAGCCGCGGCGCGTCCGTCTCCAGTCCATCAATCACCAACTCGAGCACGTCCAGCGCCTCCGCGAGCGATCCGACCTGGACAGGAGACACGCCGCCGAGTTGCCCCGCAATCTCCTGGGACAGCACCTGCCGGATTTCCAGGCTGGCAGCCAACCCGGTTTCCGTCAGCGCCAGCCGGAGGCGGCGGCGATCGCTCGGGTCAGCCAACCGCCGCACGTAGCCGGCCTGCTCCAGCCGGTCCAGGAGCCCGGTCACGACGGCGGGGGAGATGCGGAGCCGCCGGGACAGGGCGCCCGGGGAATCGGCGCCATCCCGGATGACATAAAGCACCGTCAACTGCCGAAGGCTCAGGCCGTGGTCACCATGGTCTGCCTGCACCGTCGTCGCGGCCCATCGCTGGAGGCGGGGCAGGAGGGTCAAGAGGTGTTCGGCTGCTGCCCGCGCACGTTCGCCAGGATCCATTGCTCTCCTCCAGTAGCCCTGCAAATTATTTATTGAGGGTAACTATACTCCTGGCGAAATACATTGCTCAATCGGAGCACATCGGGATGAACGTCACATGCAGAGCGTACAGGCGGCGCAACCGGTCACTGGATACAGCCAACTCAAGGGCCGCCAGTTGGCGATCGCGATCAGTGGCGTCCTGCTCGGGCTTCTCCTCTCGGCCCTGGACGGCACCATCGTCGGCACGGCGATGCCGCGCATCGTCGCTGATCTCGGCGGGCTGGAGCACTACGCCTGGGTCGCCACTGTCTACCTGTTAGGAAGTACCGCCGCCGTCCCCATCTTCGGCAAGCTCTCCGACCTGTACGGCCGCAAGTGGTTCTACGTCGGCGGGTTGCTGCTCTTCATGTTCGCCTCCGCCCTCTGTGGCCTGGCGCAGTCGATGACGCAGTTGATCGCCTTTCGCGGCCTGCAGGGCGTGGCCGGGGGCATCCTGGCCGCCAACGCCTTCGCCATCATTGGCGACATCTTCCCGCCGCGCGAGCGCGGGAAGTGGCAGGGCGTGATGGGCAGCGTCTTCGGCGTGGCGAGCGTGGTCGGGCCCGCCCTCGGCGGCTGGCTCACGGATGGCCCTGGCTGGCGCTGGGTCTTCTACGTCAACCTGCCCGTCGGGTTGCTTGCCGTTGCGGTGCTGCTGGTCGGCCTGCCCGCGATCCGCCCGCACGAGCCGGGCCCCATCGACTGGCTGGGGGCCTTTACCATCATCGGCGCGACCGTTTCGCTGCTGCTGGCGTTCTCCTGGGGCGGCACCGAGTACCCCTGGTCCTCTCCGCAAATCATCGGTCTGCTCGGGCTGTCCCTGGCGATGACCGCCGCGTTCCTCTTCGCCGAACAGCGGGCGCAGGAGCCGATCATCGCCCTGCGGCTCTTCCGCGACCGCACCTTTACCGTTTCCGTGATTGCCATGTTCCTGATTGGCGCCGGCATGGTCGGCTCCATCATGTACATCCCGCTCTACATGCAGGGTGTCCTGGGGGCATCCGCGACCGAATCCGGCACGGTGATGACCCCCATGATGATCGCGCTGGTCGCCGCCAGCACCCTCGGCGGTCAACTCATCTCGCGGGTCGGCCGCTTCAAGTGGGCTTCCCTGAGTGGCCTGGCGTTGATGACGGCCGGCCTCTGGCTCCAGACGCAGCTCGGCGTCGACGCCACGCGCGGCGATGTCATACGGAACCTGATCGTGCTTGGCCTGGGTATCGGGCTGGCGATGCCGACCTTCACCCTCGCCGTGCAGAACACCTTCCCCGCCAAAGATCTCGGAGCGGTCACGGCGGCGGTGCAGTTCTTCCGCTCGATCGGCTCGACCGTCGGCGTGGCGCTCATGGGCACATTGTTGACGATGCGCCTCGGCAGTAGCCTGACGAGCGGCCTCTCGCCGCAACTCACGCAGTCGCTGCCACCCGATGTCGTGGCCGCGCTCGATCCGCAGGCGCTGGTGAGCCCCAGCGCCACCGAGGCCCTGGAGGCCCAGCTCGCCGGCGTCCCGAATGGGGCGCAACTGTTCGCCGAGCTCATGGTCGCCTTGCGGACGGCGCTGGCGACCTCCATGCACGACGTGTTCTTCGTCGCCGCCATAGTCGCGCTGGGCGGCGTGATCGCCGCCATCTTCCTGCCCGAGAAGCCGCTGCGTGGCCGCCAGGAGATCCCGGTCCTCCAGGAGATGGGCGAAGAACTGGCCGCCGAGGGGATCGGCACGGCGCCGATGATTCCCGCCGCGAACGAGCCGCGGCTGTACGTGGCGGACCCCGAGGAGGACGCAGATCAGCCCGCCGCCAGCGACCTGCAACCGGCTGGCAGCCGTACCCACGATGACCGGTGACACACCAATCCGCCTGACACCTCTCCGGATACTGGCAGACGGGAGCGCCGGTCAGGCGTTGCCCGGGGTGGCAATACGGTCAAGCCACTCCTGCAACAGGCGTCGTTCCGCGCCGCTCAGGGCGGAGGTCTGCGGGAGCGCGGCGCGCAGTGCCACCGCCAGATTGGCGGCTCCAGCGGCGGGTGCAGCAGGCGGCGCGGTGGTGATGGCGGCGATGGCGGCTTCCCGGGCCATCTCCGCCAGCGCTTGTCGGTGGGCGGAAGGCGGCATGGCGATCAGGGAGAGCGTGGCGCCGCTGGCGAGGGCGTGGACCAGGTCCGCCGCCAGGGCCTCGCTGACGCGCAGGCGTCCGCATTCCGCGATGCGCTGAATCTTTCTGGCGAGCATCGCGGTTGCCGCCTGTTCCGCTGGCGGGGGTGGCCCCGGGCGCGGTGCGCCGTAGATCAGCGCGTAGAGCGCCGGGTTCTCAAGGCCGAACGCCACGTGCTGATCCCACCCGCGCCGCAACTCCTCGACGGGATCAAGGCTGACCGGTGCTTCGCTCTTGCTGGCAAGGTACTGCTGCACGCCGTACTCGGCGACTGCATCCAGCAAGCCCTGCTTGTCTCCGAACAGCCGGTAGATGGTGGGAGCCTGGACCCCGGCAGCGACGCTGACCGCGCGGGTGGAGACCGCTTCCCGGCCACCTGTCGCCAGCAACGCGGCGGCGGCCGCGAGGATGCGTTCGCGCGTGGATGCTGGACCCGGGCGTGGTGACTCAGTCATGATAGCAACTGTAACACCAAACTGTTATCACGAGTGTGTTATCAGTGATATCATTGTCGTGTTATTACTGGAAACACCCTGGCAGCGATCACGCGGCCGGGCTGAACAGCGAACGGAGTCATGCGTGAACGTGCCATCGGATGTTGTCGACCTCTTGCGGCAGCCCAGCACCTGCTACATCGCCACCGTGATGCCGGACGGTGGGCCGCAGTTGACCCAGGTCTGGGTGAATACCGATGGCGAGCACGTCATCATCAACACCGTGCAGGGCTTTGCCAAGCTCAGGAACATCGCGCACGATCCGCGCGTCTCGGTCGCGGTGGCGGACCCGGCAGACTCCCGGCGCTACGTCCAGATTCGCGGCCGGGTGATCGGCAGCACCACCGAGGGTGGGGCAGAGCACATCGAGATGCTCTCGCGGAAGTACCTGGGGCAGCCCTATCCCTGGTTCGGCGGGCGCGACCAGGTGCGCGTCATCCTGACCATCGAGGCGGACGCGATCAGCGGGCTCCCACACTGACGCCAGCAGCTCTGCGTCGAGGCCCGGCTCGATCCTGTTCTGCCATCTTGACACTCATCCGCCCGAAGGTATGCTCAACGAAGTTTCGCCAGTGGAAGGCGTGCGTGCCATTCCCTGGCGGCTTCCGGTGAACGGGCTCCGGGGAGGATGGCGTGGATCACGATCGCTTCGATCAGGTGGCTGTCTCTGTTGCGCGCGGCGCCACCCGGCGAGCAACGCTGTTGCGCGCCCTGGGCGCGCCGCTTCTCGGAGCCGGCCTGCTGCCCGGCGAGGATGCCGCGGCCAGGGAAAAGCGAAATCGAGGCGACGGCAAACAGAAGGCCCGCAAACAGCGCGACCGGGCGCAAGACGACCACCAGCCTGATGATCCCGGCACGGAGCGGGTCGGCGATGACGCCGCCTCCTGCGCGAAGAAGTGCCGCAAGAAGAAGACGAAGCGGGCGCGGCGTCGCTGTCGCAAGAA
>JALYWD010000177.1 GCA_030852885.1 Chloroflexota bacterium
AGGCGATTGCCGCGCTCATCAATCGGGGCCCGGTGGTCGTCATGGACGCCGCTGCCGGTGAGCAGACTGCGCCGCTGCACGCACGCGCACTTTCTTCCGGCGCACGGGTGGTGCTCTCCAATAAGGCGCCCCTGGCCCTGCCGCTCGGCAATCCCCTTGCGGCGCAGTTGTGGAGCGAGGCTGGGCCGCGCGGTCATCTGCGCTACGAGGCGACCTGCGGCGCAGGCCTGCCCGTCATCTCGACGCTGCGCACGCTGCTGGACACGGGCGACACCCCGCTGGAGATCATCGGGGCGCTCTCCGGCACGCTCGGCGCCATCTTCACGGACCTTGGCAATGGCGCGACTTTCTCCCATGCGGTGCGCGCCGCCAAGGCGAACGGCTTCACCGAGCCAGACCCGCGCGATGACCTGAGCGGGCTCGATGTGGCGCGAAAGGCGCTCATCCTGGCGCGCACTCTCGGGCGGCAGGTGGACCTGGACGAGATCGCGGTCGAGAACCTGGTGCCGGACGACCTGCGCGGCCTCGCTATTCCAGCCTTCATGGACCACCTGGATGACCTGGATGCCGCATGGCTGGAGCGCTCCGCCGCCGCCCGTGCGCACGGCGCGACCCTGAAATACGTGGCTTCCGTGCCGTCTGAAGGCCCGATCAAGGTCGGGGTGCAGGAGGTCCTCACAGACAGCCTGCTCGGCGCACTGCAAGGCCCCGAAAACGTGGTCATCATGCGCACCGCCCGCTACCAGGCGAATCCTCTCACCATCGTCGGCCCTGGCGCGGGCGCGGCCGTCACCGCCGCCGGCATGACCGGGGATATGCTCGCGCTGTAAGCAATCTGTAGGCGACAGCACCACGCGCCATACCGAATGGGCGGGGCGCGGGGATGCACCACGCGTCCCTGCGCCGCCTTTGTGTTTGACGAAGGGCAGCCGCGCATCCTGTGCGGCGCGGACAGGTGTCCGCCTGAGACGTGCAGAAACCCCGCAGGTTCTACTGGGTGCACAACTGACACAACCCCCTAGCATGTGAGAGGCAACGAATTATGTTGTCCTCGTAGACGCACATGGTGACAGGGAATCGGCGATGGAAACCTTCGAGGACCGGGTAGGCGCCGGGGTGGAGCATGAGGACGCGGCGTTGAACCGCCGTCACCTGCTGCGTGTGGCTGGAAGCCGCTTTGCGCTCGCAGCCAGTGGCTTGCTGCTCCCGGCATGGTTGTCGCAGGACGCAGCGGCGCGCAAGGGCTCCGCTCATGGCAAGCTCGGCGGACGGCGTGGAGAGAACCGGCGGGGTCGCGACACCGCGAAGCGCCGCAAGCGGGCGCAGGCGCGGGAGAAGCGCAAAGATCAGGCCAAGGCTCCTGGCTGGAGCTTGATCAAGTACGTCTCGTTCAGGATGGAGCCTACCTCCGCCCTGCAGGATCTGCGCATCGACACCTACTACCGTATCAAGGGTGAGCTCGATACCTGGTCCTCGCTCAAGCCCGCGCAGACATTCACCAGCTTCTCGTCTCAGCAGACCTACGCCCCGGAGCGCTACAGCATCGCGGCGTTTATCCAGGCTCGCGATACAACCCCCATCTTCATTGAAGCTCGCAACCCGATGGTTGGGACGCCCTGGGTCACGATTGCGCACGGTGGGCGGATCGACGCCAACGGCAACTACGTCGGTGGCGCAGCCAACTGGGGCATCAACGTGCTTTACCGGTACTCGCAGTACGCCCTGGGGGTGAACAAGAGCATGAATGTCGCCATGACCTCGGGAGGTGGCTGGCCACAGTACCTGGCCAACGTTGAGCGCCTGGATGACACCGACACCCACAAGGTGTTCTCGATTTACCTGGGCCGCGGCAGCCACGAGTACGACCTCTGCGACTACAACGTCGCCTGCTGGGTGTAGCCCCGTAGTTGCCCTGCTGGCTCAGGCCAGAAATAGCGGCCTGGACCCTGGCAGCGATCCTCGCGCAGCCCCTCTCCTTCAAGTTCGCGGGGGAGGGGCTGCGC
>JALYWD010000192.1 GCA_030852885.1 Chloroflexota bacterium
CGGTCACGTTCACCAGCCAGGGCAACGGGCAGTTCAGCTCTCGCCAGGGCAGCGGCGGACTGGTCACGGCCATCAGCACCGTCCTGCAAGACCACCAGGCAATCTGGATTGCAGCAACGATGACGCCCGGCGACCGCGAGCGCTGGCAAATGGCGCAGCACCACAACGAGGCGTTCGTGCCACCCGAGGAGAGCGGAACCAACTTCCGGCTGCGCTTCATCGTCCCGGACGAGGAAGCCTACAACCAGTACTACAACGTCATCAGCAATCCGCTGCTCTGGTTCCTGCAGCACTATCTGTGGGATACGCCGCGCTCGCCAGACATTACACATGAGATCTGGGACGCCTGGCGCAACGGCTATGTTTCCGTCAACCGGCAGTTTGCCGACGAGATCATTGCCGCCATCGACCAGGTCGATGGCGACCCGCTGGTGATGCTCCAGGACTACCACCTGTACCTCTGCGCCGGCTTCATCCGGGAGAAGCGCCCGAACGCGCACCTTCAGCTTTTCATCCACATCCCGTGGCCTGATCCAGACTACTGGCGACTGCTGCCACTCGAAATGCGGCGGGCCATTTGTGAGGGCGCACTGGGCAACGATATCGTTGGTTTCCAGACCCCCGACCACGGCCGTTCATTCATGTACACCTGCCAGGCGTACGTGCCCGGCGCGGAAATTGACTACCAGAATTCATCCATCATCTGGCAGGGTCGTGAAATCAAGGTTCGGGCTTACCCGATCTCCATCGACAGTGAGGCAGTGCGGCGGCTCGCGTACTCCAAGGAAGCCCGCTCTCACGATCGCTATCTCCCGAATCACTGGAACGAGTTCACGATCCTGAGGGTAGACCGCGCTGAGCCCAGCAAGAACATCGTGCGCGGATTCCAGGCATTTGATCGCTTTCTGGAATCCCACCGCGAGTTCCAGGGCCGCGTCAACTTCGTTGCCATCACCGTACCGTCGCGCATGGACGTTGTGGAGTACCAGGACTATCTCGACGATGTCAGCGCGGTGGTGGGCCGCATCAACGCCAAATACGCCAACGTCGAGACTGGCTGGCAGCCGATTCACCTCATCATGGGCGAGAACTATCCACGCGCCCTCGCCGCCATGAAGTGGTACGACGTGTTGCTTGTCAACTCCATCATCGACGGCATGAACCTGGTCGCCAAGGAGGGAGCGCTCCTGAATGAGCGCAACGGGGTCCTGATCCTCTCGGAAGGCGCCGGAGCCGTGCACCAGTTGGGCGAGTACTCGATCATGATTGCGCCCACCGATGTGGAGGGGACGGCAGACGCGTTGTACCAGGCCCTGACGATGCCACTGTCTGAGCGACGCCGTCGCGCGGAGGGCTTGCGCAAGCAAGTCGAGGGAGATGATGTGGCGACCTGGTTCGAGGACCAGGTAAACGACATCCAGCAGTTGATCCGCGAACAGAGCGCGGCGCCCATTGAAGAAGAGGAAGAAGCGCTGCCGCCAAACATTGTGCCATTGACCGGTTCCGAACGCGCAACGCCAACCGGTTCCTGATCAATTCAGGCAATCTGAGAGCCGTAGGCGGTTGACAGCAGACGCCGCGAGCCGAACAATGCGTGCACGCCAACGAGGGCAAAAGACCTGTGCCGGTTCGAACCGGTGTTCAAGGAGGCAGCTACGTGTTGTTCGATCGACGTCGATCTCCAAACCTGAGCCGCCGCAACATGCTCAAGGCCGCCACGGGCGCGGCGGCGGGCATGTATGCATTTGGCATTCCAGGGAAGTCCTACCAGCGTGCGCTGGCTCAGGATTCCAATCTGGCCGAGATTCTGGCCATTCCTGGCGCCGGCCTGCAGCCATCAGAGGCTGACATGGAGCGCGTGGGCGAGCTGTGCCTGCGCTCGGACAAGGCCGGCGCGTACGCTGGCCAGACCGTCACATTTATTGGCCTGAACAACGCCAACGCCCACAACAACATCTTTCGCCCACTCTCCCGCGCCTGGGAGGAGCACACCGGCGCCACCATCCAGTGGATCGACGTGCCGCAGGCGGAAATCTTCGCCAAGGTCCAGCAGGGCGTGGCCACCGGTGAGGTCGAGTTCGATCTGCTGGAGGGCGGCGCTCCCTGGGAGGGCGATCTCCTCGGCCGCGGCCTCTGCTCGGCCATGCCGGACTGGGTCAAGGAACAGATTGTCATCGACGACTATGTGAACCTGCTCAAGGCGCCAGTCGGCACGTGGGATGGTGTGACTTACCGGGTCTCGATCGACGGCGACACCCACAACTTCAACTACCGGTCAGACGTGTTCTCCAACCCCGATTTTGCCGCGGAATGGGCGGCCAATGGCGGCCAGGGCGATTGGGGCGTACCAACGACCTGGCAGCAGGTGCAGGCACAGACCAAGTTCCTGAGCGGCAAGCAGGTCGATGGCAACGATATCTACGGCTACGTCGATGTCGTCAAGCCGGGGGGTGGCTTCAGCTGGTACTTCTTCGCCAGCCGCGCCACCGCCTACGCGAAGAGCCCCGATTCCCCGGCCTGGCTCTTCAGCCCGGACGATATGACCCCCTTCATCAACAACCCGGCGTTCGTGCGTGCACTGCAGGACATGATCGATGTCGTGCCGCTTGAGCCAGCCGATCAGATCAACGCGGACCTCCTGACTACCTTCGCGCAGATGCTCGGTGGACAGGGCTCGATGGCCGCCTGGTGGGGCGACATCGGCTCCAACGTCTACACGAACGACACCTCCATCGTTCAGGACAAGATTGCCTTCTCGATCCTGCCCGGATCGCCGGACTACTACGACAACGTCAAGGGCGACTGGGTGACCCTCGGGGAAGACCAGGTGAACTTCGCTCCGAATGAGGCCTACATCGGCTGGGGCCTGTATGTGATGCAGAAGGCCGAGGAGCGCGGAGTCTCCGAGGCAGCCTGGGATCTGGCCGCGCACCTTGGCGGTCAGGACGTTTCGACGTGGTTGTCCCTGTATCCATCCGGCTTCCAGCCATACCGGGAGAGCCACTTCGAACTGCCGCTCTGGGTGGACGCCAATTATCCGCCGGAGTACGCCGAGAGCTACCTGGCCTCGACGCGAGATTCCTACAACCACCCGAACGGCGCGATTGAGCCGCGCATTCCGGGCATCTTCGACTACTACATCGCGGCTGAGGAAGAGGTCGCGCTGGCCGTGGCCGGGGAGAAGTCCGCGCAAGACGCGCTCGACGCCGCTGCACAGAAGTGGAACGAGATCACGGATCGCAACGACCGCGAGACCCAGATCACGCTCTACAAGGCCGCTCTCGGCCTGTAAGAGAAGCCGGGTAAGAGAGCACGGCGTGCCCTGCCACACAGCAGGGCACGCTGGCGCGTCCGCTCAACCGCATCGAGTTCCAGCTCCTGATCCGGGAAGGGTACGAGGTGACTGAGATCGCAGTGTCACCGCAACACGCAAGCATCCAGCCTCCGAAATCGGCAGGCATGCCCGTGGTGCGATGGCTGGCGCGGGCAACGACCGCGCTCATGGTGGTAGCGGTTGTGCTGGCCATCGCCAACACTCTCGGCGCGACGCAGATGCCACTCGCCACTTGGCGAAACGTTGCCATTGTGGTGTTGCTCTGGTTCGTGGTGGTGGACGCCAACGTCTTCCTGAACGGAGGGATCAAGGGGCAACAATTGTTGTTTCTGCTCCCGGCACTCCAGATCACGCTCTCGCTCGTGATATTTCCGACGCTCTTCGGAGTGGCCGTCTCGTTTACCCAATGGGATATCGGTGGGATTTCTGGTCCGGTCTTCAACGGCCTCGACAACTTCCGCTACCTCGCCAGCGACGAGAAGTTCTGGAACGCGCTTGGCAACAACTTCAAGTTCGTGCTGGTTGCCATACCGTTGCAATATGTGATCGCCTTCGGCATTGCCATCCTTCTGAATCAACAGGTGCGTGGCCTCAAGTTTTTTCGCGTGGTCTTTCTGCTGCCCTTCATGATCAGCCCGGTCGCCATCGGCTGGATGGTGGGCCGGTCCATTCTGGATGCGAACCGGGGCGTGGTGCCCCGGGTACTTGATGGTCTCGGCATCGAGAACGTCTCCTTCTTCGATCAGAAGTTACCCGCGTTTCTCGGCATCGTCGCCATGGACTCCTGGATCGCGATACCGTTCATGATGGTCATGCTGCTGGCCGGTCTCCAGGCGCTCCCGACCGAAGTATTCGAGGCGGCGCAGATCGATGGCTCATCCGGTTGGCGACGTTTCTGGGACATGACGTTTCCATTGATGCTGCCGGTATCGCTCACCGCGATCGTGCTACGCGTCATCTTCGAGTTCAAGCTGGTTGACCTCGTCCGCGTCGTTACCGCTGGCGGCCCTGGCGGGGCAACCGACACGGTCTCCCTCTACATCTACCGTGAAGGCGTCGAGAGCGGGAACGTGGGGTACGCCACCACGATGGCCATGGTGTTCCTTGTGATTGTGCTGGTGTCGGTCACCGCACTCCTTGTCATCGGCACGCGCCGTGTGCGCGATGTCGTCTACTAGGCCGGGGGACGCCATGAGTGCCACGACCGCAGACATTCACCAGCGCAAGAGCGATCCCCAGCGCGCGCTGGGCCGGCTCGTGATCTACATTCTGCTTGCCCTCTGGGCGTTTATTTGCATATTCCCGCTCTACTGGACCATTACGACGTCGGTCAAATCACGGGAGGCCGTGATCCAGGGGCCGAAATACATCCCGTACTTCGATTTTCAGCCGGACAACAAGGGCTGGTTCCCGCTGATTTACGAAGCCGGGGCGAGATCGATGTTCCTGAAGCACTTCCAGAACTCGCTCATCGTCTCACTCCTGGCGGCGTTGCTGGCGGTCATCCTGGGGGCGCTCGCCGCCTACGGGCTCTCGCGCTACCGGTACAAGTACGGGCCCTACGACAACACCCAGATCCGTAACTTTTTCCTGGCCCAGCTCATCCTGCCGCCAGCGGCCCTTGCCCTCCCGGTACTCCTGATGTTCGTCAATCTCGGGTTGAAGGACACGCGAGAAGGCTTGATCCTGATCTACACGGTGATGAACCTGCCAATCGTCATCTGGATCATGTTCGACCAGTTCAATTCCATCCCCAACGAGCTCGATCAGGCAGCACAGGTTGATGGCTCGTCGATCTGGGGCGCGTTCTTCAAGATCATCCTGCCTATCGCCGGCCCAGGGCTGGTGGCAGCGTACATCCTGACCGTGGTGCTTTGCTGGAATGAGTACTTTATCGCTCTCGTCCTGGCGTCCACGAACGCGGTCACGCTGCCCTTCCTGATCGCTGGACAGGTGAGCTCACAGGGCATCCGTTGGTGGTCAATGGCTGCGCTGACAGTTGCTGCGATTGCGCCGCTGGCCATCATTGGCATCATTCTTGAGCGTTACATCGTCAAGGGCCTGACTGCAGGCTCGGTGAAGTAACCGAACGGATGACAACGCAACGCAAGACGCAGAGGATCGACGCGTGAACGAAGACGAGAAGCAGCCCGGCCTGGGCGAAGTGATCTACTCGGTGGACGACAATGAGGAGACCAAAGAGAAAATTCGCAAACGGGAAGAGGTCACTGAGGCGGACATAGAATCCTTCCCTGCCAGCGACCCGCCGTCCTACTCCGGAGCCGCGGCTGACCCGGACACCGACTTAGAGGCCAGTGTCGAAGGAGGTCAGCCAGAGCGCTGACGTGTCCGCCGTTTGCCAGGTGATGTTCGGGGCAAAGCCGTTCACGCCTGGCTGGACCAGGATAACGTCGCGCGGGAAGCCAAACCAGAGGCCGAACAGGTCTTCGTTCGTGGCGACCTGAAGTTGCTGGAGCGCCACTCGCTGGCGCTCCAGCGACACCGCACCGAGGAAGGCATCAATCGCCACGTCAACCTCAGGATTGCTGTAGCCGCCCGGATTCCACCCTGCCGGGTTGGTCCGGATGTCCCATTGTGAGCCGAAGAGGTCGTAATCCGTGAAGCCAGGCGCCTGATCATACGCATAGGCAATCAAGTCGTACGTGCGCGCATTGATCCACCGATCGTCAAAGTCATCGGGGGAAAGAGACTCGACGGTAACCCCGAACCCGGCGTCAAACAGGTCACGGACCGCTCTCGCCAGGACGGCGTGCAGTTCCGGACGCGCATCGTCTCGCACGATGATCACCGGCCGCAACTGGAAGCCGTTGGCATCCTCGCGCACGCCGTCTCCGTCGTAGTCGAGCCATCCTGCTTCCGCCAAAAGCGACTGTGCAGCCAGCACATCGCGCTCAGGACTGTGCACTTCCGTATCGTGCGCCCATGGCTGAGAAACAACGCCTGCGGCAAAGGCGTCAATGCGGTCCCCAAAGACCTCCGTGGCGTACCGCACCCGGTTCAGCGCAAGCGATGCAGCCTGCCGTACCCGCAGATCGCTCCAGTAACTGCCACTCACGAGATCCGGGTTCGCAAAGTTGAACGCCGCAAACATGACCGAAGCGGCAGGCGCCGAAACGATGCTGGCCACTTCAATGCTGCTCGCGTCCCGCTCGCTCGCGGGCCAGAGCAGCGCTGAGTCACCCTTCTTCCACGCGTCGAATCGCTCCTGGCGGCCGGGACTCACTGCGATCTCGAGCGTATCTGCCCACGCAGGCTGCTGCCAGTAGCCCTCTGCCCGCACGAAGTGAGCCTCGCGCTCATCGAGTGCGGAGAACTCCCACGGGCCGGTACCCAGCGGCAGGTTGGCCTGCCAATCAAAGTCACTGAGGGAGCGGGCTCCACGTTGCGCGTCCCAGAATGCGGCGTACTGCGCGCGTGAAAAGACCGGGAGGGTGGCGGCATTCAGCAACCAGTTTGCATCTCGCTCCCGGAATCGGACCGTCACGATCCTGTCGGTTGTTACCTCGAATGTTTCAGATAGGTCGAAGAACCCCGACACCGCCGAGTCTGCATCTGACTGGTAGACGGTGTGGGAGAAGGCTGCGTCTTCAGCTGTGAGCGGTGTCCCATCGTGCCAGGAGACATCCTCCCGCAGGGTGAGCTCCAGTGTCAGCCCGCCGTCGCGCCAGGCCCACCCGCTGGCCAACCATGGCGTAGGCTCCATGGTGGTCGGATCTGGCATAACCAGCGGCTCGAGATAGCTCAACGTGACCTGGTAATCGACCGCAAACGCCGCCGGGTTCAGGTTTTGCAGAACATCTCCGGGGCGGACAAGCCGGAGCGCGCCACCCGGCTCAGGCGTGGCGATCTCGACCGGCGTGGCTGCCGGAATCGGCGATGCAGTCGGCGTCGCTGCATCCTCTTGCGCCTGAGCGCTGCGGATGCTTCCCAGGGCAATTCCGGCCGTTCCGAGCGCAAGCAGGCGGCGGCGGCCGAGGTGCATCGCCAGAGTGCGGGCAACATGGCTGGCCGAGCGCCTGTCAGATCTCAATACGGTGTCCTTTCAAGCAGCATGGGTGGAGAACGTCAACCGCCGCTACCGACGAGCCTGGGAAGTTCGCCAATATGTCGAATTTGCCGGTCCGGCGCGCGGCCCGTCCCGTTCCAATGCGCGCCGCGACGGTTGATCCACACCGAACGCAGCCCTGAGGCGTGTGCACCCGCTATATCGTGCTCAACCGAGTCACCGACAAATACCGTTTCGCCGGCGGTTGCACCTGCCCTTTGCAATGCCTCGGCATAAATGGCGGGGTCGGGCTTGCTTGCGCCGAACTCCCCGGAAATGATCACAAAGTCCACCAGGTTCCGAATTTGCAGCAGGTCGACCTTATCGCGCTGCACGTCTGCTGGCCCGTTTGTAATGATGCCTAGCGGGCGGTGCGCAACTCCGTCCGGCCCACGCCGGAGTTGCTCCAGCACCACGAGCGAATCTGGAAAGAGCTCCAACCCGTGAAAGCGGTTAGCCCGATACCAGGCCATAGCCGCCTCTACGCGGTCTTCACCTTCGTAGCCGTGCTGGGCCAGCAAGTGCCGGAAGTGCTCTGAACCATGTTGGTGCATGGCGATCGATGCGTCGACGAGTGCGTCGAGTCCTGGCGCGTCCGCGGGCAGGCCCGTGGCATCGGCCAGCGCGATTCGAAGTCTGCGATCACGAGCCGTTGTGTAGTCGCAGAGCGTGTCATCGAGGTCGAGCAGGATGGCTCGCGGGACGGGGTCAAATGGCTCAGCCGTGGTCACGGGCATTCCTGCGCGTCGCCGCGATCCCTTCGGCCACAAGTTCCGCGATGTGCCGAACCTGGAGCGTGCGCCCCTGCGCGTCCGCCCCACCTCGCAACTGGAGGATGCAGCCCTGGTTATCCGTGACGACTTCCAATGCGCCGGTATCCGCAACGTCATCGAGTTTCCGGGTCATCAGGCGCTCACTGATCTCCGGGTACTCGAAGGAGAAGCTGCCACCAAAGCCGCAGCAGAGGCGTGACTCGCGCAAATCGCGCACGTCATGACCCAGCACGTCGTGCAGGATGCGACGCGGTGCGGCGCGCAGGCCAAGCGCATTCAGTCCCTGACAGGAGTCGTGATACGCGACGGTGCGCGGCTCGACATGCGCCAACGAACCGGCCGGGAGGTCTGCCACCTCATCAATCAGCGAGGTGAAGTCGATGACCTTCTTACCAATGGTCGCGGCGCGTTCGTGCCAGGCCGGATCATGCCGGAACACGTGCAGGTAGTCCTGGGTGAGCGTTGCCACGCAACTGGCACTCCCGGAGACAATGAAGTCCGCGTCCGCCGCTTCCAGGGCCGTGATCGTCTGCCTGGCCATCCACGTACCGTGCCGGACGTCGCCTGAGTTGAGCGCTGGGAGTCCACAACAGTGCAACTTTTCAGGGTAGACCACCGACGCCCCCAGCTCACGCAGCACCTGCACGATGGCATCGCCCTGCGCCGGGTACAGGTTTTCCGTCATGCATCCCGGAAAGAGCGCCACGCGTTTGCCTACCAGGCCATTGGGGACGACTGCCCGGTGCGGCGTATTCAACCAGCCCGGCTTGACCAGGGCGCTGAGTGGCCGGGCGGCCAGCAACGGCAGTGACCGCCACCGCGTTTGCGAGCGCACGATGGGCGCGTTGCGAACCCGGAAAAGCGTTCGATCCTGCAACGCCAGCCGTTGCGCCCGGCGCGCGATTCTCAGCCCCAGCGATGTGATTTTCGGACGAGCGTACAAGGACAAAATCGTGGCCTTTGGCTGCTTGATGCCATAGGCGTCATCGACCATCGCCCGCACATCCAGAATCTGGCGCGGCAGCGGAATCTCGACCGGGCACACAGTCTCACAGGCATTGCAGGAGAGGCAGAGGCTCTGCGGGCCCGCCACATTTTCCAGCCCGTGGTGAAAGCCAGTGACGACCAGCCCAATCGCGCCAGTGTAGATGTACCCAAATGCGTGCCCACCTACTTCGCGGTATGGCGGACACACGTTGGCGCAGGCGGCACAGCGAATACAGTGCAGGGCTTCGCGGAACTCCGGAAGGCTGGCCATGGTCCGCCGGCCGTTGTCCACCAGCACGATGTGCATCTCATGGCCAGGAGTGGGACCCGTTGTGAACGTGGTGTAGCTGGTGATGCGCTGGGCTGTTCCGGAACGCGCCAGGAGCCGTACCTGCACCATGGCATCCTCGTAGGTTGGCACCAGCTTCTCGATGCCGGCCAGAACGACATGAACTGGTGGCACGGAGGAGCACAGCCGACCGTTGCCCTCGTTGGTCACCATCATCACGCTGCCCGTCTCCGCGACCAGGGCGTTGGCGCCGGTGATTCCCATCCCTGCCGCGAAGAACGCCTTGCGGATTTCGTCGCGAGCAATAACGACTTGCTGGGATATGTCGTCTTGAGAGACCGGGCGGCCGAGAGCCGCCGTCATGTCCACGCCGATCTGCTGCCGCGCGAGGTGCACCGCGGGCATCACCATATGACTGGGTCGCTCGTGCCGAATCTGCACCAGCCATTCGCCGAGGTCGGTCTCCACCGCGACGATGCCTTCCTCCTCGGCGACGTGGTTGAACTCGATCTCTTCGCTGACCATCGACTTGGACTTGGCGACGAGCGTCACACCGCGGCGCTTTGCGATATCCAGGATGATGCGGTTCGCGTGCTCGGCGTCCTCAGCAAAGTGCACCGTCGCGCCGGCGGCTTCCGCCGCCTTCTGGAACTGCGCGAGATATCGATCCAGGTTTGCAGTGATGGATGACTTCGCCGCCTTCATGCGCTGCCGCAGGGCCGTAAAGTCAACCTCACCCATCGCACGGTCCCGGTCGGCTCGCCATGCTTGCTGGAACCGGGTGAGGTTGCCGCTTAGCACCGGATTTCCGATCGCCCGCTCAAGCACGATAGGAAACTCGGATGACGGAGGGGAACCCGGCTCACCGGTCGCTACAGCAGGAGCGTGTGTTGACTGCGTCACTGTGGGTCCAATCTGGCGCTAGGGAGCGAAGTATTTCAGGCGACGGAATCGCTCCAGAACTGACCTCGGAACTCCTCGGCGTCGTAGTAGCCGACCACACTGGTGATCTTGCCGCCACTCGTTCGCATCACAGCCATCTGTTCTGACAGGAGTTCCCGGCCTATGGAGGGCGCAAACTCGCGCAAGGTGAACTGCACCGCCGCGCGCTCGCCGTCAGAGATGATGTCGGTCACCTCCCAGCGTGCCGTGGGATACGAACTGACCACCGTCCCGAAGTACGCGACGATCTCATCAGCCGGGCGAATGACCTCGCGGTGCGGCAGCGCCCGGAACGATGCGTTGTTGGCCAGTACCGCCCGCAGACGCCGGGGATCACGGGCATCAATAGCCGCGAAGAATTCGCGCGCGAGATCGCTCGCGGAAGCGAGATCAGTTGGGGCCGCATCCATCCTTTAGGTCACCTGCTTTCAAGCGCGGCCAGGTACGGCTCGCTCAGGCCATCCCGTGCGATCTGAGACACCTTTGCCACACTCTTCCGCAGGCCGCTCTCGTTCAAGGCAAGGTCTATGAGGCCCAGTTGCTCCCAGTCGTTGACGGCCAGGGAGTCCGCCAACTCGCGGATCGTCCAGTCCCTGGATGTCCGGCTGTAGCCACCGCGAGCCCACGCGGTGTCTGGCATTGCCCGAAGCAGCGACGTGCTGCTCTCCCTGACCCGCCGAAACTCCGACATCACCACGAGGGCGTTGGCTCGTGCGTCGGCCTCGCGCTGCAGGGGCGACCGCTGCACAACCGGCACCTTGTCCAGGTCGGGATTGATCTGCGTAGCGATGGCGTTCATGAGTGAGTAGACCGCGACCTCATTGTCACGCAGTCCCAGGAGCAGATCCTTGACGGAAACCTGAGTGCGGCGAGTGGTCAAATCGAGCCGCGTCTGGTCGTGAATCGGTGTCAGCCAGCGCGAGAGATGGTTGACCGTTTGCAGCAAGTCCACAATGAGCGCGTCATTTGACATGGCAGCAACCAACTGGCGTCGCGCGTTGATAGCTGCGCCTCCCGGCTCGCTCATACTCGTCATCCCTCTCCCGGCACCGTTGCTTCAGCGTGGATCGGCAGTTCAATCGATCCCACCGAGGTTATCTCCCAAGCACGCGCACGCACGCGTGGCCGCAATTGCACAATCAGATTGATCACTCCCGGCAATGCCAATTCCCGCACGTCGGTTTGAGAGGGCTCCGGGTCCGTAGTCGGATGGGAATGCACAACAACACCGAGGCGCGTGCCTTCCCTCTCCATGTCTTCGCACGCTCGCAATACGTCGAGCGGGTCCATTGTAAACCTCGATGGAGATTCGTTCAGGTTCGTGCCTGGATAGAAGCGTACAGCCTGAATCATCTCCGACGCGTCCACCGTCGATAACAGGCCGACACCTTCGTTCGGCAAGCACGCCTCAAGATGCGCCAACACGGACTTCCAGAGATCTTCCCCGAGAAAGAGCATCGGAAACGTCAACCTGTCAGGCATCGTCGTGAGTAACATCCAGGATCTCTGAAGCCCGCAACGCCAGATGCAGCGTCAGCCAGGTGCCCGGGTCAGCCACATCCCGGCCCACGAGTTCCCCTATCCGGCGCAAGCGATAGGCAAGCGTATTCCGGTGTATTCCCAGCCTGTGCGAGGCATCGACCTGCGAACCGCCGCTCTCCAGGAATGCTCTCAGCGTCTGCTGCAGCGTTCCGCGATGGTCGCGCTCTTCCAACCCACCGAGCGCCTGTGAGACAAATGCGCGAAGCTCGCGAGACTCCCTGAGGTGGTACAGCAGACGCATTGCGCCCACGTCATCGACCGAGTCAAACGACGCGGCTCGTCGCGTGAACTCCGGAGTGCGTTGCAGCGCCGCGACGAACGCTGCCTCGCGCGCCGCGCCAGGGACGCTGGCGATCCCAAATGCTGGGGCAGATAGCGCGAGGGTGGCGCCCTCGGTCTCGTGCTCCTGTTCCCAGCGTCGCTTGATTTCGGTCACCCGGGATGACCAGCTTGACGCGGTGCGGTTGTTCGCGGCTACCAGGGCTGCTTGCCGCCCATGGTCACCTCCCGCCGGCAAGACGGCGCCCAGGGGTGTCAGCGCTCGCAGCAGCGTTTGCTCACTCTCTTCGTGTGCAACCGCGACGAAGAAGTGACCGTCTGGATCCAGACCGAGTGCCAGCGCGGCAGCACGCAACTCGCTCGCGTTGCCCCGGCGCCAACTCAACAAGGCCTCTGTAGCCTCCAGGCGGCGTGCGCCACGCGGCCTGATAGACTCGTCGTGCCGGAGCGCCGCATCGACCAGCGCCGCGAAGCGATCCCCCAGAAAGCGCGCGAGCGGCCTGCGCTCAACGTCGAATGGGCCAATCGTAAGCAGCCCGTTCCCGTCGATCTGGATGCGAATTTGTTCGCGCAGTGGCGACTCCGCGCCCGTCGCCTCACCGAATGCGGCGATTTTGCGTCCGTGCGCATCCGTGACAGACAGGGCCAGGCCCGACACATTGGCAGCGACCCGCAGCACCGGCCCTACGCCGGCGTTGGCACCGCCAACATCAGCAACCTGCCGCTCAAACTCGCTGCCCAGGCGGTACAGCGATCCGCGCCACTCCGTCAGCCGCCGGTTAATGGAGGTCTCGGTATCAAGCGCCAACTCTCCGCGCCAGGTCAGTACCGGCAAGCCAATGGCGGCCGCAACTGGTCCGACCGTGCTGGCTGAGCCGTTCGCGATCACGACCGCGCTGGCATTGCGGCTCGCAGCCTCGCGCAGGAGCATGCCAAATCCCTCTCCAAGCTCGGCCTCAACGCGGGGCAGTGCCAGGATGAGTTCCCCACCTCGCAGGGTCGGCAGATGCGGCGCCAGGGCGCGCGTCGTCACGGCCCAGGTAGCGCGTATGTCGTGTGCTGTGCGCCGGACAGAAGGAGTTTCGCCATAGGAATCGAGCAGGCCCAGGCGGGGTTCGATGATGACGAGGTCGTCAAGGGTTACGTCCATCGTGTAGATGTCTTCCCACGATGCGAGCTGCCACACCGCGCGTTCGCGATTTGTTCAATTCTGCCAATTCTGGTATGAGGTGACAATATCACCTTCGCCTTGCGAGCATACACAGAGTCATCACATGAGCAAACACCAGCGGTCCTTACCCCGGGGATTTGTCACTTTCGCCACAATCGCGGCGGCAGCGGCATTTGCGCTGCCATTTGCCACGTCTCGTTCATCGTCATCTACGCGGGTCGTCGAGGGCTCCCTCCTGCTGGGCGTAGTCACCGCAACCGCGTTGATCGTGGCGCTGGGGGAACTCGCTCGCCAGGCTGGTCCGGGCAATCTCTCGCGCGCGACAGCGTTGCTCGGGGTGCTGGTCGCGCTCGACGCAGCATTGCGCCTGGTCCCAGCGCTTCTCGGCGCTTCACCCATCTTCGTACTCATTATTCTGGTTGGCTTTGTCTTTGGCTCGGCGTTTGGCTTCACGATGGGAGCCCTGACGCTCCTTCTCTCAGCCGTTATCACCGCGGGTATTGGCTCGTGGCTGCCGTTCCAGATGATCTGCGCCGCCTGGATCGGCGCTGGCGCTGGCGCTATCCCGGTGTCAGCACGACCCGAGTTGCAGCGGGTGGTGCTGGCAGGATATGGCGCGCTCGTGGGGTTCCTTTTCGGGGCATTGATGAATCTCTACTCGTGGCCGTTCGCCGCTCCTGGCGCCGACGTCGCACAAAGCCTGTATTGGGTTCCCGGGCTCACCCTCGCGGAAACGGGCGAGCGCTACTGGCGCTTCTACCTGACGACTTCACTTGTCCACGATGCCACTCGCGCGGTAGCAACGGCCGCACTGCTGCTGTTTGCAGGGCCGCCCATCGTTCGTCTGTTGCAGCGCTATCACCTTCAGGTTTCCTGGAGTGAAATGCAAACGGGCGGGGTGCAGACCACTGCTGCGCCCCGCCCGTCGAAACTCCAGGGCTAACCGGCAGTCATTCCGGCGGCACGCTCGCGCAGGTCGGCAAACGCCACGGTGCTCAGATAGCGCTCACCGGTATCCGGCAAAATCGCCACGATAAGCTTGCCCTGGTTCTCAGCGCGGCGGGCCACTTCGCGCGCGGCAGCGGCCGCCGCCCCGCCTGAGATACCCGTGAGTAGCCCCTCAGTGCGCATGAGTTCCTGCTGCGCCGCGAGAGCCGTGGCGGAATCGATGTGGATGATCTCGTCGTAGACGTCTCGGTCCAGCACCTCGGGGACAAAGTTCGCGCCCAGGCCCTGGATTTTGTGCGGCCCGAACTGGCCAGTTGCCAGAATTGGTGACTCCGTTGGCTCTACCGCGATGACCTTCACCTCGGGCTTCAGTTCCTTCAGCACCTGACCCGCCCCGGTAATCGTGCCGCCAGTGCCGATGCCGCCGACCAGGAAGTCGATCTGACCGTCGGTGTCTTCCCACAGTTCGACGGCCGTCGTGCGACGGTGAATCTCCGGGTTGGCCGGGTTGTTGAACTGCTGCGGTATCCAGGCGTCTGGCGTATTCGCGACAATCTCCTCGGCCTTGCTCACGGCGCCCGACATGCCCTCGGCGGCCGGAGTCAGTACAAGTTCCGCACCATAGCCGAGCAAGAGCACTCGCCGCTCGAGGCTCATGCTGTCAGGCATGGTCAAGATCAGGCGGTATCCCCGGGCAGCCGCTGCCCACGCCAGGGCAATGCCAGTGTTGCCGCTCGTCGGTTCCACAATCACCGTCTTGCCGGGCTGAATGACGCCGCGGGCCTCAGCGTCATCCAGCATGGCCACGCCAATGCGGTCCTTGACGGAGTAGCCAGGACTCAGGGACTCAAGCTTGCCAACCACGATGCCGGGCGCATCCGGAGCGAACCGGGCGAGCCGGACCAGTGGGGTATTGCCAATCAACTCAGTAGCGTCAGCCGCGATCTTCGGCCGCTCACGACGTGGGGTGAGACTGAGATCAACTTCAGTAGCAGAGAGGACGTCAGACATCGATGGTGCTCCTCATGGCGAAAGGGAACGCATACGTGTCTTTATTCTACAGTTATCGATCAACATTCTCAATGCGGCATCTTATTCCGCTGGAAGCCGTCCAATCTCTACCTGGTAGTCGTGTTCCGAGCCCAGCCAGCTCGCGCCGTCGTCGTAGTGTTCTTTCTTCCAGATCGGCACGATCTCCTTGAGGCGTTCAATGGCGTACCGGCTGGCCTCGAACGCGGCATCACGGTGCGCGGATGAAATGGCGATGACCACACTCACCTCACCCACCGGGAGAGCGCCGGTGCGGTGCACCATGGCAACCTTGATGACGGGCCACCTTCCAGCGATCTCCTCGCCGACCTGCGCCATCATCCGTTCCGCCGCAGGCGCGTACGCCTCGTACTCCAGCAATGACACGCTCTGGCCGCGCCCGTGATCGCGCACGGTTCCGGAGAACGTCACCACGGCGCCAGCGCCAGGGTCCCCCACCAACGCTTCAACTTGGCGCGCGTCGATCGGTTCTTCCTGTACCCGGTAAAAGGCTGAGGCTCCGCCACTGACCGGCGGGATGAAGGCCACTTCGTCGCCATCGTTCAGGACCGTCTCCGCGGACGCGTAGGACTGGTTCACCATGACCATCACGACGCTGCGCATGCGGTCCAGCTTTGGCTGCTCGGCAACCAGCCGATCCAGGAGTGCGCCAGCAGTCGTACCAGCAGGCACGCTGAGGCGCTCGGACGATCGTCCGAGCGCCTCGCGCATAGCTGCGAAGAAGCGCAGGTCAACGTTGATTGTATCGGCCACGTGAATCAGCCCTGGTCCTCATTCAAGTGCGCGCGCAGACGCTTCAGGAGCACCTGGGCTCCCACGCGGTTGGCCTCGGCAATCGTGCGAAATGCCGTTGCCGCCTCAGCGTCGCCCACTCGATCAGCATCAACCGCATATTCCTGGAGCTTTTCCTGCCCCTGCAGGAGGTTGCCAACAGTCTGCACAATGTCATAGACGATATTGGGTACACCGTACCGGTTCGTTCCTGGTTCCATGACTCAGGTCTCCTCTCAGTTGGGCCGTCTTGCCTGGTTAGTCCGCAACTATTGGGCCAGTCAGGACAGCATCAATGATGGCGCCCGGTTGCAACGGCTCGCTTCCCGCTGGAATCACCAGCAGCGCGTTGGCCCCGACGAACGAGCTCAAGCGCGATGACGCCTGGCTACCCGTGGGGCGCGCCGAGAGCTTCCCATCGCGCACGCCGACGATGCCCCGTTGCATCTCAATTCGATCAGAAGGCCGTGTCCGCTGTTCCAACGCGACGCGCAGCCGGGGCCGATCGATCTGCGCCGCGCCTTGCATCCAGCGCAAGGCAGGGCGCAGGAAGACTTCGAAACCGACGATGGCCGAGACCGGGTTACCGGGGAAGCCAATGATGATGGTGTCGCCGGTGGTTGCGAACGTCAGCGGCTTCCCTGGCTTCATGAAAACGCGGCGGAACCGCACGTCGGCCAACTCGAGCAACAGTGGCTTGATGAGATCCAGGTCCCCCATCGAGACGCCGCCGCTGGTCAGGACGACATCGCACCCGGCAATCAATTGGGTCAGCGTCGTGCGCAGCGAGTCCATATCGTCCGCGCCCCGGCCCGACCAGACTACTTCGCCGCCGGCTTCGGCAACGGCTGCTGCAAGGCTGAAGCGATTCGAGTCCCGAATTTGCCCTGCACCCGGCGTCTCCCAGGGATCAACCAGCTCGTTCCCGGTAGAGAGGATGCCCACGCGTGGCCGGCGGGCAACCGGAACAGGGTCCACTCCGAGTCCGGCCAGGAGGCCGATCTCTGCCGGTCCGATTGTCACTCCTCGTTCCAGCACCACGCTGCCGCGAGCAATATCCACGCCCACTGGCCGCACGAAGTCACCGGGCTTCAGGCCTTCGTGAGAAATGATGACGTGGTCCTCTGCCAGCTCCGTGGATTCGACTGGCACAACGGCGTCCGCTCCCAGAGGAAGCGGAGCCCCGGTCGTGACCCAGGCCGCTGTCCCAACATGAACCTCGATTGGGGCAACGTGACCCGCAGTCTGGTGTCCCACGATCTCTCGCCATGGCGAAGGGTCTTCCGCCACGACTGCATAGCCATCCATTGTTGAGGCCGCGAAAGGCGGATGATCCTCAGTGGCAACCACCTCATCGCCCAGTACCCGCCAGGCAGCGTCGGTAAGCGGGACGCGCTCTTCTGGCGTCCGTTTCAAGCACCCGAAGATGATGGAGCGCGCCTCGTCCGGGTGCACCATGCGGTCGAGATCAATGACAGAATCTGGAGTATCTATTGAGTGCCCCTCTCCTGCGATGCTTCCGCAAGTTTACGCGGGCAAGACGTTCGGTACAGCCATTCCAACTGCAGTTTG
Source organism: Chloroflexota bacterium (assembly GCA_030852885.1). Lineage (GTDB taxonomy): Bacteria > Chloroflexota > Chloroflexia > Thermomicrobiales > UBA6265 > JACCXM01. The sequence goes on from JALYWD010000192.1 coordinate 17,725, forward strand.
TGTCTTGCCAGGTCAATTTGACAGCTACGCCCATTTCGGCTACGTTATGTGATATTGCTTTCTTCCCAGGTCCAGACCATGGATAGAACTCACTGAAGGCTTCGGCACCGATGGCATCGAGACGCTCCGCCGTGCCAGCCACGGATTTGCCGACGGCCGCGCATCTGCACGAGGTGCCGGCAGGCCCCGCTCTCATGGAAGAAGCTCCGGCCCTTCCCGAAATCGTCGAGCAAGGCATTTCTTCGTTACTCGCGGATGTACGCTCATTTTCTCCTGCGGCCAACCTGGAACTTGTCGAACGGGCCGCGCGCTTCGCCGCGCAGGCACACGGCAACGACCAGCGCAAATCCGGCGAGCCGTACGTCATGCACCCGATTGCCGTTGCTGCCATCCTGGCGCGCGTGCAACTCGACGGCGAGACTCTGGCTGGCGCGCTCCTGCACGATGTCGTGGAAGACACGACGGTCGAACTCTCTGAAATCGAGGCGGAGTTCGGCTCGCGCGTGGCCCGCCTCGTTGACGGCGTCTCCAAACTGGGGCGCATCCCGTGGACGCGGGACGATGACGCTTCTGGCGGCTCGCGGGAGCAGGCGCACCAGGCAGAAAACCTGCGCAAGATGTTCCTGGCGATGATCGATGACATCGGTGTGGTGCTCATCAAGCTGGGCGACCGGCTGCACAACATGCGCACGCTCGACGTTATGCGACCTGAAAAGCAGAAGCGGATCGCCCTGCAGACGCTTGAAATTTACGCGCCGTTGGCGAACCGTCTGGGTATCTGGCAGTTCAAGTCGGAGCTCGAGGACCTTGCCTTTCGCTACATCAACCCGGACGCGTATTTCGCGCTCAGTCGTGGATTTGAGCAGCGCGCGAGGGATTCGGCGCCGTACATTGAATCTGTCAAACGTGACTTGCTGCAATCCTTGCGTGATGCCGGGATCGAGGCGGAGATTACCGGGCGCACCAAGCACCTCTACTCCGTCTATCTCAAGATGAATCTCAAGGGCCGCAATCTCGACGAGATTTACGACGTCATCGGGATTCGCGTGCTCGTAAGCGACCGGAAGGATTGCTACGGCGCCCTCGGGGTTGTCCACGCCAAGTGGCATCCGCTGCCCGGCGAGTTCGACGACTACATCGCCACGCCCAAAGACAGCATGTACCAATCCCTCCACACGGCGGTGGTCGGCCCCGAGGGCCATGTCGTCGAGATTCAGATCCGCAGCCGCGAAATGCACCGCATTGCGGAGCACGGCGTTGCCGCACACTGGCGCTACAAGGAGGGCAGCAAGTCCGACGCGCGCGCCGATGCCAAGGTGGCCTGGCTGCGCCAACTGATGGAGTGGCGGGACCAGGTCGCGGACGCCGAAGAATTCGTTGAATCGATGAAGTCGGATGTCTTCAAGGAGCAGATTTACGTCTTTACGCCAGCCGGTGACGTGATTGAGCTCCCTGCGGGCGCGACGCCAGTCGACTTCGCTTACCGCATCCACACGGAAGTCGGCCACCAGTGTGTTGGAGCAAAGGTCAACGACCAGCTCGTGCCGCTGGACTACCGGCTACAGAACGGCCAGATGGTCCGCATCCTGACGAGCCGTACCCGGACAGGGCCGAACCGTGACTGGCTTCTTTCGTCCTCCGAGTACGTCACCACGGCGTCAGCCCGCGAGAAGATCCGGCGCTGGTTCCGAAGCCAGGAACGCGATGAGAACATCTCGCAGGGGCGAGAAATCCTCGAGCGCGAGATGCGCCGCCTCAGCGTGGAAGTCAAACCAGATGAACTCCTGAAAGAGTTCCCGCAGTACCCGAAGATGGACGATTTGCTCGCCGCAATCGGGTACGGCGCGGTACCGGCGCAGCGCATCGCTGTGCGCCTGGCTCATCAGAATGAGCCGGAGTCGATCCTCCAGACACCGGACGTACACGCGCCCAAGACCCCGCCCAGACTGCAGGTGATGGGTGTTGGAGACCTGCTGACCAGCCTGGCCATGTGCTGCCGGCCAGTGAATGGGGACGCGATCATCGGCTATGTCACTCGCGGCCGGGGAGTGACCGTGCATCGGGCGGACTGTCCGAACGTGCACAATATCCCCGAGCCGGAGCGGCTGGTGCCGGTCTCCTGGGGAGACCAGTCTGAGGACACTTTTCCGGTTACTGTTCGCCTGAAGGCCTGGGACCGCGTGGGGCTGCTCAAGGACGTGAGCACCCTCCTGGCAGACGAGCGTGTCAATATCTTGAGCGTCATCACCAATACCCACGACGACCGCACCGTCACGCTGTATGCCACGGTGGAAGTGCAAGGCATCGGGCAGTTGAGCACGATTCTGCAGAAGCTGGAAGGAATCCGCGAGGTTTATGAGGTCCGGCGAGAGGCAAGTGCAGCGCCCCAGCGCAACGCTCGCGAAAACTGATGAGGGACATGAACTCCGCTTCGGGGCCGGTTCTCTCCATCGGCGAAACGCTGATTGACATTATCGCCACTGATGGTGCTTCCTCCCTGGCGGCAGCGCGCAACTTCGTTGCGCTCGCTGGAGGAGCCCCGGCCAACGTGGCCGTGGCGCTCGCGAGGCTGGGTGTCCCGAGCGCGTTTTGCGGCGTTGTCGGTGCGGACCCCCTCGGGGAACGCCTCATCGCGGAACTCCAGGCCGAACGCGTCGATGTCTCGCGCTTGCGGCAGACGAATGCCGCGGCTACCACAATCGCGTTCGCCTGGAAAGACGAGCGTGGCGATGGCCGATTCTGGATCCTGCGTGGCGCGGACCTGGAGCTTTCGGCGGAGGACGCGGACCACGCCGGCGTTTCCAGCCTGATGGCGCTGGTGCTGGGTTCAGTTTCGCTCGCCGCACCCACATCCCGCGCTGCCGTGCTGCACGCTGTCGCGCTGGCCAACAGGGACAACGTTCCCGTCGTCTTCGATGTGAACCTGCGGCCGTCGGTGTGGAGCGATCCCCAGGAGGCGATTGGCCTCTGCGAGTCTGTGGCAAGCAGATCGACCATTGTCAAGCTAAGCCTGGATGACGCCGCCGGTCTGTATGGGGCCGGGGTCTCCGGAGAAGACGCCTGCGCCAGAATCCTGGCGCTCGGCGCTCCGACGGTGGTGTTGACGGATGGATCTCGGGGTTGCTGGTTCGCGAACGCTACAAGTGACGACGTTCACTTCGTCCCGGCGTACCCCGTGGATGCCATCGAGCCCACCGGCGCGGGCGATGCTTTCGCCGCGGGCATCATCGCCCGCGCCATTGCCTCGGGTTGGGCGCCCCTCCAGCGCGAGGATGTGCAGTTCGCGTCGGCTGCCGGCGCCCTGGCAACCACCAAGCGCGGAGCCTGGGACGGCTTACCGACCCCGGAACAACTCGAGGCGTTCCTTGCCAGCTAGTGGCGTGGCAACGTCTGTCGCGCACCGCTCCGCGCGTCCGACATGATTCCCTCCCCTGCCAGTCCCATCGCGTTCAGCGTCGCGGGCCTGGATGTGCGCTGGTACGCGCTCTTCCTGCTCGCTGGACTGGCGGCGGGTCTCCTGTTCACCCGTTGGCTGGCCACCCGGGTTGGCCTGGATCCTGACTGGGTCTGGGACGCGGCGCCCTGGATCGTCCTGAGCGCCATCGTCGGGGCGCGGCTGTACTACGTGCTGCTGCGAGCCGACTATTTCGCCCAGCATCCAGCGGAAGCGATCAATCTTCGCCTCGGTGGCATGGCCTTCCACGGTTCGCTCGTGGCGGGCATCGCCGCCTTCATCATTTTGGCGCGACGTGACAACCAGCCGGTCCTCGCCTGGACGGATATCGCCATGCCCGGCGTTGCGCTGGCCCAGGCGGTTGGCCGCTGGGGCAACTGGGCAAACCAGGAAGCGTTTGGCCTTCCAACCTCCCTACCGTGGGGAGTGGCGATCGACCTGGCTCATCGCCCACCTCAATTTGCGGGCTCCCCCGTCTTCCACCCCACCTTCCTCTACGAATCGCTCTTCAACCTCGCCAACGCCATGCTGCTGGGTTGGCTCGCGCTCCGTGTCCCGTCATCGCGCGTGCTTCGCCACGCCGATGTGCTAGGGGTGTATCTCATCACCTACGGGGTTGCCCGGTTCCTCATCGAGCGGATACGCACCGACAGCCTCTACATCGGGCCGTTGCCAGCCGCCTTCTGGCTGAGCTGGGCGTTGGTTGCCGCTGGCGTCCTGGTGCTCATCGTTCCCCGTGCTGCCGGGTCGCGGAGTGGGAATAGTCGTCCTCTCGCGCCGATGGATTGACGCCGCTCAGGCATCTTGCTACGCTGCGGCGACCCTGAAATACGTCGCGGAAGCGGTGGCAAGCACCGTCCTGGATCGCCGATATCCCGGAGAGGACTCCTGCGTTGCTAAAGCGTCTGGGCCTGATGACCACAGTGGTAACTGTTGCGCTAACTCTGGCGGCGTGTGGCCGCGCGTCTGAGGACCAGATCAACCAGGCGCTGGGTATTACCCCAACAGCGACGATGAGCGCCGAGCAGATCACCGAATCGACCGCTGCTGCCAGCGCGACGTCCGCCGCCAGGGAACTGGCCCTGGCCTCGCCGGGAGGCGACGCGGCCGGTGATGTTACTGCAGGGATGCGCCAGTTCAACACATGGTGTATCGGTTGCCACGGTCCCGGCGGCGCCGGACCCGACATTCTCTCGCCCGGCAGCCCAGGCTCAGCAGTTGATCCAGCATCGCTCCTGACGATGATCCGCGAAGGCGAGGGTCACACGCCGCCCGGCCCGTACAAGCCAACCGAGCTCTCGGACAAGCAGGTGACCGACCTCGCCGCCTATCTGCAATCCGCGCCGGGAAAGTGATCGTTTCAGGCGACCAGGAGTTCTCGGATCGCGTGGACGTGCGCGCGCAGCGTTGCATCTGACGCGAGGGCCTTTTCCACCTGGCGAATGCCGTGCAGGACCGTGGTGTGATCGCGCCCGCCAAGCTCGCCGCCGATTTCGAGGAGCGACGCATCGGTCTCGGCGCGCAGCAGATACATTGCGACTTGGCGCGGCACCACATTCTCCCGGGTCCGGCTCTTCCCGGCAAGATCCTTCTTGCCCACGCCGAAATAGTCGAGGACGGCGTCTATCACGTCGTCCCTTGAGACCATGACACGGCGTGCGCCAGGCGTGGAGTCCGAGAGGGCCTGCATCGCCAGTTCGAGCGACATCGCCTCACCAGTGAGGTGCGCGCGCGCAACCACCTTGTTCAGCGCGCCCTCCAGTTCACGAATGTTTTTGTGATCCTTCCCGGCGATGTACTCGGTTACCTCGGACGGAAGCGAGAGACGCAATTCCTCGTCCTTGATGCGCAGGATGGCCAACCGCATCTCGAAGTCGGGAGCCTGCACGTCGGCGATAAGCCCACCCTCGAAGCGAGACCGCAATCGCTCTTCCAGGGCTGCAATGGACTTGGGTGGCTTGTCGCTCGACAGGATGACCTGCTTCCCACTCTGGTAGAGCGCGTTGAAGGTGTGGAAGAACTCCTCCTGAGTGCTCTCCTTCCCGGCGATGAACTGGATATCGTCGATCATCAGGACATCGATTTCGCGGTAACGTGCCCGGAACTCATCCGTCTTCTGCTGCCGGATCGCGGCGATCAGGTCGTTCGTGAATTTCTCCGAGGTCACATAGGAGACGCGCAGGTCCTGGTGGAGTTCGAGCACGCGGTGCCCGATGGCATGGAGCAGGTGGGTCTTGCCAAGACCTACCCCCCCATGCACGAACAGCGGATTGTATTTACCGCCGGGGTGCTCAGAAACAGAAACTCCTGCCGCGTGCGCGAAACGGTTCGAAGACCCCACGACGTAGGTGCGCAGCACATAGGTCGGGTTGAGGCCCATCGCCCGTGGCGCCTCCAGCGACATCTGCAAGGGCCGAGCGGACTCTGCCTGCCGCGCTTGCCGGGTCGGCGTCCTCGGTTGCAGGGGAGCCGGCGCCTCGTCGCCGCCTTCGACGCGGTATTCGGTGGCAATGCGCCTGCCCATGCGGTCCGAGAGCCGGCGCTCGATGTCGCCACGGAACTTCCGGCTTACCTGCTCGATCGACGCACGGTCGGCGACCAGCACGGTCGCCGTGCCAGCCTCATTGACATCGGCCAGACGCGTGTTCCGGAGCCACTCGAAGGCACTTGCCGGCAGAGACGCCTGCATGTCAACGAGCACAGAGCGCCAGATCAAGTCCGCCGCACGTGTTGTTGCACCAGAATCTACCAACCCCATCGGCCTGCTCCGCTTCGCGACCTTGCTCATAGTGTACGGACACCGCGAACGGATGCTACTACGACGATCGTGTCCAGAACAAAGTGCGCTGCCGATGCTGGCCGGAAAGTGTAGAGTTCCGTTCATTGACATCCGGGCACGTTGGAGAACTGACGCATGGACATTTCCTTTTCATCACAGGATCCTTTGGCAATTGCGTGCGACATCCTGATCGCGCCGGTCGGCAAGGATGACGGACTCGCGTGGTCCGAAGCCGCCGCCGCGGCCAACAGTGCGCTCGGCAGTAACCTGGCGACGGCGGCCGAACTCGAGCAGTTCAGGGGGAAGTCAGAAGCCACATTCATTTTGCCCTCCTTCGACGCGCTGCCGGCAACCCGCGTGATGTTGATGGGCATCGGAACGATCGATGACGTCAGTCGGCCCAGTTTGGCAAAGGCAATTGGCACCGCGCTGCGGGAAGCGCGAACTCGCGGCGCCAGTTCGGTGGTCGTCGCCTTGCCTGACGCTCTGCCCGGAATTTCAGGGGTAGACGCCCTGACAACGGCCGCACTTGCTGGTCAGATGGCGCTCTATCGTTTTGATGCCTATCGCGGCACCGCGACCAAGGAGGAGCGCAACAAGGAGATTGAGACGCTCACCTTCGTTGCACCAGGGCTCGACGATGCCATTGGGGATGCCGCGCTGGCTCGCGCCACCGCTATCGCGGAAGGTGTCAATCTGGCGCGCGATCTTGGCAACGAGCCTGGAAAGTCGCTCACGCCGGAAGCATTTGCCGCCAAGGCTGTGGAGATCGCTGCCGCGGCAGGTTTGCAGGTGGAAGTTCTGGGACCAGACGAACTTGCCGAACTTGGCGCCGAGGCCATGCTCGCGGTCGGCGGCGGCAGCGCCCACCCGCCGCGCATGATTCGGATCACCTACGCACCTGAAGGCGCCGACAACAACCGCGTCGTCGGCCTGGTTGGCAAGGCAATCACCTTCGACACTGGCGGCTATTCCATCAAGCCCTACGAGGGCATGCTGGACATGAAGAGTGATATGTCGGGGGGCGCGGCGGTCCTTGGCGCGATGTCTGCCCTGGCCGCAGTTGGCTGCTCTGTGAAAGTGATCGGGACCATTTGCGCCGCCGAAAACATGATCTCCGGCGAGGCGTTCAGGCCCGGAGATGTTATCCGGGGCATGAATGGCGTCACCTTTGAGATTACGTCAACAGACGCCGAAGGCCGGCTGGTGTTGGCAGATGGGCTGGTCGATACCGCTCGCCGTGGCGCAACCGAGATGATCGACCTGGCGACGCTCACCGGAGCCGCTGTTGTTGCACTCGGCAACGGTACCTCGGCCCTGTTCGCGACGGACGACGAGATGGCTGACCAGCTTCTCGCGGCCGCTGCGCTGGCGGACGAGCGCATGTGGCGCATGCCGCTCATCGATGACCTGGAAAGCAAGATCAAGGGCGAAATCGCGGACCTGAAGAACACGGGTGGGCGCCCGGGAGGGGCAATCACCGCTGCGCTTTTCCTGCGCCACTTCAGCGAGGGGCTGCCCTGGGCGCATCTCGATATCGCCGGCGCTGCCCGCCAGGAGCGCGCTTCGTCCCTGGGACCAAAAGGCGCCACCGGGGTTGGCGTCCTGACCCTGCTGCAATACCTCGAAGCGTAGAACGTCGAGGGGCCCGTCGGATTGACGGGCCCTATTGCCGTCTCGTGCAAATTGGCGTTTAGCGCATGAGCTCCGACGTGAGAATGACGTAGGCTGATGGCAACGTGAGGAGCACTGTCAAGATCATGACAACCGCGAAGGAAACTTTCTCCCGGCGGTAGCCACCCTCGGTGAAGTCGACAGTAATGATCCGGATGCCATTGAGCGAGTGGTAGATCACCGCGCCGACCAGCAGGATTTCCATGGGAATCAGCGCCGGCTGTGAATAGAACTCGACCGAAGCATCGTAGACATTGCGGCCAAGGCCGATCAACGCAATGTCAATAATGTGCACCAGCAAGAAGAACAGAACGCCAATACCGGATGCCCGGTGCAACACCCACGCATACTGCCCCGGGCCTCCGTGGTACACGGGAACCACGCCGCGCAGCAGCGACCGCGCGACCCACACAGCCAGCAGGAGTGCCCCAACGTACGTGACCACCGCGAACGCGTAAAGGGAGAACCCAATAACGTCGGCAATCCACAACGCATTGGCAAGAGGGCCTTCGTTTGCTCCGGCGGCTCTCGCATCGAAGACAAAAATCGTGATGGTCCCGAGCGCAAAGAATACGACGCCGACGAGCCACATCAGGCCAAAAGCCGCCGTCCTTACGGCGGGATGGCGCAAATAGTCCTGGATGGAGTAGCGCAGGCCCAACACCCCATGCCAGAGCGCCATCATCAGCAACAGCCAGTCGAAGGTGCGCCAGAATGGGTTGGCCCAGCGGCCCGCCACAAAATCGAACGTGGTGTCAGACGGGACGTTCAGGAAGTGGGTAATGAAGAGGTGCCCGCCGGCCAGCAGAATCAGCATCAGGCCGGAGATGCGCATGAAATACCAGACCAGGCGCTCCGACCCCGGAATGGTGATTCCGGCGCCACTTACCCGGCGCCCCTCTGCAACCGACGACACGCGTTGTCCCTTTCGACTCAGCCTCCAGGCGTTCACAACGGGAACTGCCTGTCACGACATTGTACGCGCCTGTGACACGTTAGCGGCCGGGAATGCTCGATTCCCGTTCCCAATTACCCGAACGCCCACCTTGCTTGCGCTCGAGCTGAATCCCACTGATCACCATTCCCCGATCGACTGCCTTCAACATGTCGTAGATGGTCAGGCCAGCGGTCGCCACAGCGGTCAAGGCCTCCATTTCGACTCCCGTGCGGCCACGCGTGGACACCCTGGCGGAGATGAGAACTGCTCGGTCCTGGAGTTCAAACTCCACGTTCACGCCGGTCAACATGAGCGGGTGGCACATCGGTATCAGGTCAGGCGTGCGCTTGGCGCCCATGATCGCCGCCACCTGCGCCACCGCCAGGACATCCCCTTTGGCCGCCCGTCCTTCACGCACCAATTGCACCGTTTCCGGCTGCATCTCTACGCGGCCCGTCGCAATGGCTGTGCGGACCGTCTCTTCCTTGCTCCCGACATCGACCATGCGCGCCCGCCCGCTCGCATCGAAGTGGGTCAATTCACCGGAGTGATCCTCAGCCACGCACACCTCCCGCCATCGCTGTGGCCGGTGAACCTGACGTGCGCGCCCAGGACGCCGTGGCCCGGGCGAACCACCGCTCTCCATCATGCCGGCAGATCACTGGCAGTCCGAAACATGCGCTGAGATTATCACTGGTCAGGATATCGTCGATCTTGCCTTCCGCCACGGCTCTTCCGCCATTCAGGAGCAGAGCGTGGGTGGTGCTTCCCGGCAACTCTTCGAGATGGTGGCTCACGATCACCGTCGTCATCTCCGGCTGCTCGAAAGCCAGGCGGTCCAGCGCAGCGATGAGCGCTTCCCGGGCCGCCAGGTCCAGCCCAACCGCCGGCTCGTCCAGGAGCAGCAGCCGCGGCTGCGTAACCAGGGCGCGCGCGATCCGGATGCGGCCTCGTTCTCCTTGCGAGCATGTCTTGATTTCCCGGTCGGCCAACTCTCCACAGCCGAGGAGATCCAGCATTCCCCGCGCCCGGACGCGATCCGCATCGCTGTAGTTCCACCAGAGTGGTCTCAGCGTAGACCCGATGCCGGTCAACACCACCTCTTCGCCGGTCAGCCATTCGAGCGATTGCGCGCCCGATTCCACATAGCCGATCGACTCACGCAGCTTCGGGATGTCGGTTTGGCCGAACTGCGACCCAAGTACGGAGACACGCCCCTTGCTGGGGTGCCTCACCGCGCCCGCGAGGGTCAGCGTCGTGCTCTTACCAGACCCATTCGGCCCCAGCAAGGCCCAGCGTTGGCCGGCGCCAACATGCCACGTCAGGCGATCCAGGATGGTCGGCCCATTTGCCACCCAGACAGACACGTCGTCAAGTTGAATGGCAAGCGGCGGTGCAGAAGCTATGTCGTGGTCTCCGGTCATACCTCGATGCGATCGACAGGGTTCGTGAGCGCGCCAATGGGCTCGATGGTGATCGTCACGGAATCACCGTCCTTGAGCGTGAACTCGGACGGCGGAACGATGCCCGTGCCGGTCATCAGGAACACACCGGCCGGGAATGCGTTGCCCCGGAACAGGTACTTCACCAGGTCATCGAACGTGCGGTGCATGCGAGAGGTACCGGTTTCCTCGGAGAAGAGCACCTCGCCACCTCGCATGATTTCCAGCTTGATTGGCAGGTCCGTTGGGTCATCGATCTCGTCTGTCAGGACCACCACCGGCCCCAGGCCAGCGCACTGCGCGTACACCTTCGCCTGGGGGAGGTACAGTGGGTTTTCACCCTCGATCGAGCGTGAGGACACGTCGTTGCCAATTGTGTAGCCCACTACCTCGCCGCCGGCGTTTATGAGTAACACCAGTTCAGGCTCCGGCACGTCCCACCCAGAATCACTACGGATTCCCACCGCTTTGCCCGGTCCTACCACGCGGCCTGGTGTTGCCTTCAGAAAGATCTCCGGGCGATCCGCATCGTAGACGCGGTCATAGACATCACTCTGGGAAGACTCTTCCATGCGAGCATTCCGGGAACGCAGGTACGTAACTCCCGCGGCCCACACCTCCTGGGCGTCAATCGGCGCAGCCAATGTCACCGAGGTCAGCGGCACACCAGGCCCGGACGACGCGGCATTCGCCAACGCGGTCATCAGTGACGCACGGTCAAGCGTGAGCGCCTCGGCCTGATTGGACGGGCCCCCCGCCGCGGCGACATCGACGACCTGATCGCCATGTATCACGCCAAACCGTGGATTCGTCCCAGCGTCGACTGTGAATTGGCAAATGCGCACGATATCTCCCCAAGCGTGACAACACCGCCGCTATCATGCGGGCGGCCGGGCTACGCGCCCTCCGCCCGCCGCACCCGTCGCGGCAGGCTTTCGAAGAGTGCCAAGAGCTGCGCCTCGCCCATCGTGGAAACGAGGTCGAGGTCTACGCCGGCATCTGCGAGGGAGCGGCGAAAACGCAGGACCAGGGCGAGTTCCTGTGGCCGCAAGTCATAGCCGTGCTGGGCGAGCGCGGATTCCAGGTTTGCGTTCGCTTCTTCTCGAAAGGTGGAATCGCTCATGGCCTGCTCGGCAAGGCGTTGCAGCACCTCGATTCGCACCGATCCGTCTTCTTCCTGAACCACGTTAATGCCATCCCTCGGCCGGTGATGTTATGGTCTGAGCGACGATTGTACATGCGTCGCCGGGACGCCGCATCGGTGCGGCGCCCAAAGCGTGGCCAGTGAGGACGTTGCACATGCCGGAACAGGAAACCAACTCGCTGGGGGAACGCGACGTTGCGATTCAGGAGTCAGTCATTCCCGATGTGCGCTGCCCGGAGTGCGCAGCCGCCATCGGTGGCACGGAGGAGTACGCGCAATTCCGGGTTTGCCATGCGTGCGGCCATCATTTTCCCGAGTCAGCGCGGGCCTGCATCGCACGGCTCGTTGACACCGGGACCTTCAGGGAACGGGATTCCGACCTTGTCTCGTCCGACCCCCTCCATTTCGAAGATGAGGCTGCCTACCGTGATCGCCTGCGTGATCTGCGCGAGAAGACCGGCGAACGCGATGCTCTGGTGACCGGAACTGCTCGGATCGATGGCACAGAAGTCGCAATTGCCGCGCTGGATTTCAGCTTCCTCGGCGGCAGCATGGGAGTCGTCGTCGGCGAAAAGCTGGCTCGCATCGTGGAGCACGCCAGCGAGCACAAAACTCCGCTCATCACCGTCTCATCCAGTGGTGGCGCCCGGATGCAGGAGGGCATGCTCTCGCTGCTGCAGATGGCGAAAACCGCTGCCGCCGTGCAGCGACTGCATGAGGACGGTGTGCCCTACATCTCCATCTTGCGCAACCCGACGACTGGCGGCGTCTTCGCGTCTTTTGCCAACCTGGGCGATGTCACCCTCGCCGAGCCGGGCGCCCTGATCGGCTTCGCCGGCCCCCGTGTGGCTGAGCAGGCCATGGGGGCGAAATTGCCGCCCGGCTCGCACACGGCGGAGTTCCTGCTTCAGCGCGGCATGATCGACGCCATCGTGGCCCGCCTGGACCAGCGCACCTACCTGGCCATCCTGCTCTCGGTCCTCACCTCACCGCGCAAAGGCCACGAGCGCCGTCCGCTGCGCATCCGCCGTGACGCAGCGCCAACGCGCGTGGTTGCCTGGGATGCGGTGCAGCGCGCCCGCGCACTAGACCGGCTCACCAGCGCGGATTATCTGCGTCTGATGGTGGAGAACCTGGTCGAACTACATGGTGATCGTTCCTCGGGTGACGATCCCGCCATTATCGCCGGCCTTGGTACCCTTCAGGGTCACCCCGTGGCAATCATCGCCATGGAACGTGGCCACGGCGAGGACCGCGTCCGCCGTAACCAAGGCCGCACCTACCCGGAGGGTTACCGCAAGGCGCGCCGAATCATGGAACTCGCCGAGCGCCTCCATTTTCCGCTTGTGACGCTCATTGACACTCCCGGCGCGTACCCCGGAATCGAGTCCGAGGAGCGAGGACTTGCCAGCGAAATCGCGGCGTCTCTGGCGCGCATGAGCAGCCTGCGCACGCCCATTGTCTCAGCAGTCGTCGGTGAAGGAGGGAGCGGGGGTGCGCTTGCGCTCGCCGTCGCCGACCGCGTGCTCATGCTGGAGGGTGCCATCTACTCGGTCATCGCCCCGGAAGGCGCCGCCGCGATCCTGTATCGCGACGTCCAACGAGCCCCGGAAGTGTCCTCGAAACTCAAGCTCACGGCCCACGAACTGCGAGAGCTTGGCATCGTGGATGAGATCATCCCGGAGCCACTTGCTGCCGAGCCGGAATCGGTCGCTGCAACGCTCGCAGCGGCGATTGCGGATTCATTGGCCAGGTTGCAGCGCAAGAAGGTGCAACGGGTCGTCAACGACCGCTACGACCGCTACCGGCGTGTTGGACGGCCATACGCGCAAGCACCGCGCCGGCTCAGGATCCCGAGCC
>JALYWD010000194.1 GCA_030852885.1 Chloroflexota bacterium
GATGCGCGGCGCCTGCTCGCGGAAGCGCTCGACGTCGATCCACGGTATGAGCCCGCCTGGCTCTGGTTCGCGCACATCGCGGAAGACCCGGGCGAGCGCAAGTTCGCCCTGCAACAGGCGATTGCCGCCAATCCAGAATCGACAGCGCGGGAGCAACTCCCGCTCTACCAGAAGGTGGACGCGCGCGTGCCCACCGAACTGGAAGAGGTCGGCGGGCCGCCCCTGCCTCCATCCATTCCGCCACCCACCGCAACCGCCGATGGCGATCACCCACGCTCGCGGCGCAGGGGCTGGAGCCTGGCGGCACTCGCGCTGCTGGCCGCCATCGCGGTGTTGGCGGCCCTGGTGTTCCTGCGGCGAGAGCAACCGGGCGCACCCCTGTACGTTGCCATTGCCGGCGGCATGACCGGGACCGGCGCTGCCTCTGGCCAGGAGATGGTGCAGAGCGCGCATCTCTACTTTGACCGCCTCAACGCCGAGGGCGGGGTGCACGGGCACCCGGTCGAGTTGCTCGTGTTTGACGACCAGAACACCCCGGACCTGGCGAAACAGATCGCCCAGGAGATCGTCGCTGACGGCCGGGCCATGCTGGTTATCGGCCACTCCACCAGCACGGCCTCGGCGGCCGCCTCTCCCATCTATGAGGCAGCGGGTATTTCTGCCATCACCAGCACGTCCACGGCGGACAACGTCACGGCTAGCCCCTGGTACTTTCGCTCGGTCTTCAACAACAGCACCCAGGGGTTTCTCATCGCCGCCTATATCCAGGTCATCCTGGGGCAGGAGCATGTGACGATCGTCGCTGGGGACGATGACTTTGGCGAATCACTGGCCAATGGGATTACCGCGGCGTTCTCGGACGAACCCGAGCGCGTCTCGCACATTGATTTCCCCGCTGCCACCGACGAGGTCCCCCAGTCCGTCACGGAAACCGTCGCCGCGCTGCAGGCGCTTGACGACCCCGGCATTGTCGTGCTGGCGCTCCAGGCCGACTCCTCGGCCCGCCTGCTCAAGGCCATGCATAGTGCGGGGTTGGGCGTGCCGGTGATCGGCGGTGACGCTATCGGCTCGAATCGCTTTCTCGCCGACGTGGCTGCCCTGGAGCCTGCAACGGCGCCGGGTGAGATCACCGACGGCATCTACGCTGCCTCGCCGCTCATCATGGACAGCCTCACCAGCGACAGCCTGCGCTGGTTCCGCGCCTACCGCAACGCCTTTGACGAGGACCCCACCTGGCGCGGCGCCACCACCTACGATGCCTCCATCGCTGCCGCGGCCGCGATGGAGCGGGCTGGCGTCACCGGGAGCGAGGCCACACTCCCGGGCGAACGCGAGGCGGTGCGGGACGCGCTCGCCGCGATGAACAGCCCGGAAACAGCGGAAGCCGGACTGCTGGGACCGATCTACTTCGACGCCAGCCGCACCATGCCCCGCCGCGCGGTCTTCGGCCGCGCCACGGGCGATAGCTATGCCTCGGCGTTCGAGCAACTGCGGCCGTACGCCGCGTCAGCCAGCATCTCGCGCGACGAGGACCTGACATCGGGAGTAGCGATTGCGTTTGATGACCAGTTGCTGGAGCGGCAGCGCATCGTGTTCTCGGGCATCAACGTCAACGAGATCGGCGAACTGGACACCACCAACCCCAGCTTCTACGCGGACTTCTTCGTCTGGTTCAACTACACCGGTGACCCGGATGCAACCGACATCTTCTTTGTGAATGCCGTCGATCCGGAGACCGCGCTCGGGGACCCGCTGCGCCGCGTCGCGAACGACGATCAGACCTACGAGCTGTTCCGGGTGCGCGGGCGCTTCAAGGCCCCGCTGGAGTTTCGCGATTTCCCCTTCGACCAGCAGCAGTTGGTCATCAGCTTCCAGAACAGCAACCTGCCTTCATCGCGGCTGGTCTACGCCGTGGATCCCCCGTTCCTGGACCTCCCCGTGGCCGAGCGGCTCCGCAGCGGCAGCAACGCCACGGAATCGATCAACGCGATTCCAAGCTGGGAACCCATCGACTTCCAGGTCTACCAGGACACGGTCGGCACCACGGCGCTCCTCGGTGATCCGGAAGCCAACGTCGGCGCCAGCGGCGTCGATTTCTCCGTCTTCACCGCGGATGTCACCATCACCCGCGACCTGGCCGGCTTTCTGCTCAAGAACCTGCTGCCGCTCGGTCTGCTCGCAGCCATCACCTACGTCTCGCTCTTCTTCCCGCACAGCCAGACCGGCGAACGCGTGGCCTTCGCCGTCAGCGCCATCCTGACCGCGGCAGTGCTGCTCGCCAGCGTCACCAGTTTCCTCCCGCAAATTGGGTACACCGTCGCCATCGAGTGGGGTTTCTACGCGTTCATCCTGCTCTCAGCCATCTGCATCATCATTGGCCTGGCAGGCGACTGGCTGTACGAGCAGGGCCGGTACCAGGAGCTGCGCCGTCTGGACATCTTTGCGCACCTGTTCTACCCCGCCTTCATCGCGGCCGTGGTGCTGGCGTACGTCTATCACTACGGCGTCGCCTGACTGATGCAACAACGCACTCGTCGCTGAGCAGCAACAGAACTGGATCGCCGCTAGCTCCGCGCCTCGTCTCGCCTACGGCACATCCTCGAGTCACGAGAGGCTGGTCCGAGACGGCCATTGCCTCTGCAATTCGCTTCAGGCGGTGTGCTGGAGGTCATCGAGGATGAAACCCGCGGCGTTTCGTCCGGGCATCATCGAAACCCCTGGTCCGGGGTGACTCCCGGCGCCGCAGAGATAGAGCCCGCGCACCGGCCCACGGTATTGCCCGATCTGCAGGATGGGACGCATCGCACCCTGCTGGTAGAGCACCATCGCGCCATGCGTGACCGTGCCGCGAATGGCCGAGAGCAGGTCTCGCTCGTAGTCAACGGGCGACATCACGACCATCCCGGTGATGAGCTGCTTGAGGCCGGGTATGAAGTCGCGGTCCAGGCGGTCAATCACTGCCTGCGCATAGGGCATCCGCTGGGACTGCCAATCCACTGCGTAGGGAACAGTCGTCAAAATGATCTTGATCGAGGAAGCTCCCGCCGGGACACTCGACGGATCGACGGCCGCTTCATTGACGATAAACAACGCCGGCTCGTCGGGCAACTGGTTTGCGCGAATCGCCTGGAACGACTCCGCGAGGCCGTTGACTGTTGCCGGCAAGAGATGCGCCTGGGTCGCGCCAGCAGCATCCGCGCCCGCGAGATACGTTGGCGGTTGCGCCAGCGTCAGATAGATGCCCATCTGCGACGTACCAGGCTCGTATCGCTCGACCGCAGCGCGGACACCCTGTTCCAGGGTCGCATGCTCCAGGAGGTTCAAGACCAGATGGTGCGGATGCGCGCTGGAAGCGATGTACCCCGCGCGCACCACGGAACCATCGGCGAGTTGCACCCCGGTCGCGGCCCCCGCTTCCACGACGATCTGGCTTACCGGCGTGCCAGTCTGGATTTCTCCGCCGTGGTCCGCCAGGTCAGCAGCGAGTGCGGCTGGCAGCTTCCCCATCCCTCCTTCGACCACCCGATTGCCGAAATCCTGAATGACCGCCAGGAACAGAAAGGCAAACGCCGCTCCACCAGCGTCGTCGGGCGCAAACCCGGCGTGCGCGGCAAAGTCCGCCATCAAGCCACGCATGGCCTCTGACTCAAAGGTCTCGTTGGTCCATGAGCGAGCCGATTGCTCCCGAAAACGGAGTTGCGCCTGGGCATCCGGGCCACGCTCCAGGGCGGTCAGGGTAGCGCCGGGCGAGGCTGGGGGATGCTCAAGATCGTGGCGGAGCGCGTCCTTACTGGCCAGATAGGTGGTGAAGAGCGAGCGCCACGTTTCGGCATCACGGGTCGAGAACGTGGCAATGTTGGCGCAACTGGCATCAAGCGTGTCGCGGATACTGAGGCACCGCTGGTCGGCGAGCACCTTGCTCAGCGCCACCGTCGGACGAATCAGTTTGAGGCCGAATCGATCCAGGTGGAGTTCCGCGGCAGCGGAGCCGAGGCTGGCGAGCTGGTAGCCACTTGCGTGGAGGTCGGTTCGGTAGCCCGGCCGAACCAGGTCTTCCGAACTCGTCATGCCGCCAATTGTCGATTTGGCTTCGACGACCAGGACGCGCATACCTGCCCGGGCCAGGTAGCAGGCGCAGGTAAGCCCGTTGTGGCCAGCGCCGATGACGACGGCGTCGTACTGTCGCATGGTATCCCTCCGTACCCGGCTTCCGCTGGCACTGGCCGGCCGCTCACCGTCGCGACCGCTAGCTACGCGGGCACGCCATCACCAGACTCCGGCGGAGTTCGCCGGAGTCTGGTCCCGTCGCTTGTTCTCCATCCAATCCACTACGCGGAGGCAGCCAGCTCGGCCTCCCGCGCCGTGGCCTCCTCCACGTCATCGAGGTAGAGCGAACGGGCCTCGATGCGCGGAAGTGCCGCGGCCAGGAACTCCGCGACCGGCATGGCTCCAAGGTCTCGGCCGTTGCGAAGCCGCACCGCAACCGCGCCGTCAGCAGCTTCCCGCTTGCCAATCACCAGCATGTACGGGACCTTCTGCATCTGCGCCTCGCGGATCTTGGCCTGCATGCGGTCGCGCCGGTCATTCACCTCGACGCGCAGGCCCGCGTCCCGCAGTGTCTGGGCTACCTCATGCGCGTAGGCAAACTGGTCATCCGTAATCGGGATGATCATCGCCTGCGTTGGAGCCAGCCAGGCCGGGAATGCGCCAGCGTAGTGCTCCACCAGCCCACCCACGAAGCGCTCCATGGAGCCGAGCAGCGTGCGGTGAATCATCACCGCGCGGTGCCGCTCACCGTCCTCGGCGATGTAGTTGACGTCAAACCGCTCCGGCAGGTTGAAGTCCACCTGGATCGTCGGGCCTGTCCACTCGCGGCCGAGGGCATCGACCCACTTGATATCGATCTTCGGCCCGTAGAAGGCTCCGCCCCCCTCGTCGATCTTGTAGGTGAGGCCGCGCAGATCCATCGCCCGCTTCAGGTCGTCCATCGCGTGTTCCCAGACGTCTTCCGTGCCAATTGCCTTCTCCGGGCGCGTGGCCAGGTAAGCCTGGAACTCGTAGCCAAAAACCTTCGCCATGTGCATCGCGAGATCGATGACACCAGCCACCTCATCGATCACCTGGTCTGGCGTGCAGAAGATGTGCGAGTCGTCCTGCGTGAAGCCGCGCACCCGCAGCATGCCGTGCAGCGTGCCTGAGCGCTCATAGCGGTAGACCGTGCCGAGCTCGGCGAACCGGATCGGCAGATCGCGGTAAGAGTGCACCCGGCTCTTGTAGATCATGATGTGGCCGGGGCAGTTCATCGGCTTCAGGTAGTAGTCGACCTCCTCGATGCTCATCGGGGAGTACATGTTCTCCCGGTACGTCTCGAGGTGCCCTGACGTCTGGTAGATCTTTTCGGAGGCAATGTGCGGCGTGTAGACCAGGTCGTAGCCGCGCGCCAACTGTTCCTTCTGCTCGAACTGCTCCACCAGGTAGCGCACCATGGCGCCATTGGGATGCCAGAGGATGAGCCCCGGCCCGATCTCCTCGTTGACCGAGAACAGATCGAGCTCCCGGCCCAGCCGGCGGTGATCGCGCTTCTGCGCTTCTTCCAGCCGGTGCAGGTGCGCCTCCAGCTCGGCCTGCGTCGGAAACGCCGTGCCGTAGATGCGCTGCAGCATCGGCCGCTTCTCATCGCCGCGCCAGTACGCCCCGGCGACGGAGAGCAGCTTGAAGGGGCCAATCTCCTTCGTGCTCTCCACGTGCGGCCCACGGCAGAGATCGAGAAAGTGCCCCTGCTGGTACGTCGTAATGATCTCGTCGGCCGGCAGTTGCTCGATCAGTTCGACCTTGTACGGGTTCTCCGCGAAGATCTGCAGCGCCTCATCCCGCGAGACCACCTCGCGCTCGAACCGCTCCGCCTTGTCCCGGTTCGCCGCCATGCGCTGCTCGATCTCGGCCAGGTCTTCCGGCGTCAGTGAGCGTGGGAGCTGAAAGTCGTAGTAGAAGCCGTCCTGGATCGCTGGCCCAATGCCGAAGCGCGCATCAGGAAAGACCTCCTGCACCGCCTCCGCCATCAGGTGAGCCGCGGAATGGCGCATCCGGGCCAGTTCGTAGGCCCTGGCATCCGCCAGGTCGACGGCAATGTCGGCATGCGCCAGATCGTCATTTTCATGTGTCATCGCACCGTACCTCCTGCCATGTGCGCGGGAATCCATTCCCGGCGCAATGGGCAGCACTGAAAACAAAGCGGCCCGGCATCCCAGAAAGGGACGCCGGGCCGGCGTGGTTCCACCCTCATTTCAGGCGCGGTGCACCTGCTCGAAGCGACCGGTAACGGGGTCTCCCGGGCCAGCCTCCCCTTGTGGGTTCGGTGGCCGGCTCACGGGTGGTTTTCGCGTGGGTCGTATCCGCACCGGCTCTCAGCATCTGCCGGTCTTTCTGTCGGTGTGCCGTCGGCTACTCGTCCCGCTCACAGCCAGATGGTGAATTGTTGGCGCAAGAATAGGAAGATTCAGCCGCACGTGTCAATTGCGTGCCGCGGCGTTTTCGCCACGCTCCACACGCAAAAAGGCAGCAGGGCGCGGTGTGTCCTGGCGTCTCCACCAGGTCGCACGACGGAGATCGCCTGCTCAGGAGAACCGTTTGACCGTGCACACCGCCCACTCGCACGTGTCGCCCTGGGCGAAGTCGCAAGGCCCTGTTCCCCTCCAAACACGGTTCGAGGCGTCATCCACCCTCAGGTGTCATCCTGAGTACACCGGCTACGGACAGGTGTCAGGTGAGCACGCCCCCTTCCCTGTCATTCTGAGCCCGCGGGCGAAGAATCTCGTTCCGTGCACCTGGTACGCAACCGGACAACTCCCCGGAGACGGAGCACTGAGCCCGCAGGCGAAGAATCTCGTCGTGCTCTCTCCCCTCGCACCCAATCAGTCACCGTTCCACCGCCCCCTACAGGTGTCATCTCGAGCGCAGTCGAGAGATCTCGGCGTCACCGGCCGCATCGGTGCGAGGTGACCGCCATGCTCGCCCGCGACCATCGGTACTTGGG